>CAQBGY010000031.1:18826-20217 GCA_948759685.1 uncultured Eubacterium sp. | reverse complement strand
CTCTTCCGATCTTAACCTTAACAGGGCAGTTACAATACAACAGCCACCAGCAGGCGGTTCTTCTGGTTCATCAGGAAGCGGAAGCTCACAGACAGGTTCTTCCATAGCTGATTATGCAATGCAGTTCCTTGGGAATAAATATGTATGGGGCGGAACAAGCCTTACAAACGGGGCAGACTGCTCAGGCTTTGTAATGCGTATATATGAGCACTTTGGATACTACCTTCCACGTACATCCAGGGCACAGGCAGCAGCAACAAAGAGTGTAAGCAGTTCTGAAGTCCAGGTTGGTGACTTGTTCTTCTATGGGAGTGGTTCTACAGTAAACCATGTTGCATTGTATATAGGCGGCGGACAGATTATACATGCAAGCAATGCAAGGGATGGAATTAAAATTTCCAGCGCATATTACCGCCAGCCATTGAAAATTGGAAGAGTAATGTAAAAATTATATAAAAGAAAACTAGTTATATGGCGGTACATAAATGTACCGCCAGTTTTATTGTTGTCAGGGCATATGCCCTGACAACAATAAAATTATTAAAAAATAGCCTGAAGGGTTGTGTAGCTGGTGGTTCTGTTTTACCATTTTCAAAAATCCAGGTTGGAGTAAGTAAGAAGTGGCATACAACCGTGAGCGTGAGAATAGGAAATTAAGGAAATAAAAATATGAAAGTAACTTTTTTCGGAAATACACTTGACTTTGACGTAACGTAATAGTTTATACTAATAAAAAACCAAAGAGAAAGGACGGCACAATATGAATGTAAAGGCAATTCGTTCAGACGGCATTTATAAAAAAATTATGTCAGCACCCAATGACAAGAAAAATGATATTTACCGATATGAACTGATGATGCAATTTGAAAGAAAATGGGCTTGTTATAATGTTCCCATGAAAGCGGGAACACCTAACGGCTATGATGTTATTATGGCAAGCAGGATGCTTGGACACATTGAACCAGCTAAGGTAGACGAAACACAAAAACAAAATATCCAGTTAATTTCAGATGATGCACTTTGGGAAAAATGTGGGATGGCAATTAAGAAATCGCTAAACTGCTTTACCAGGCAAGGAATTGATTTACCTGTTAGGGAGTATCTTTTTACTATATTGCTTGCAAATGCTGAAAGTCCCTATATCATATTGAATGAGGGATATTGTGGTGATGGTGGTATACCTGGATACATTTTTTCCTGGCTAGTTCCAAATGAATACACACTGGAACATCTTCCAGTGGTTTTGGCACATGAAACAAATCACAATATCCGTTTTCAGTTTATAAAATGGAAGAACAACATCACACTTGGAGAGATGATGATTAGCGAAGGATTGGCAGAAAATTTTGCGGTTTCAGATCGGAAGAGCGTCGTGTAGGGAAAGAGTGTAG
>CAQBGY010000031.1:0-18816 GCA_948759685.1 uncultured Eubacterium sp. | reverse complement strand
ATAACCGCAGGCATATCCAGCGCAATAAGGTAAACCCACTTGTGGAAAATTTTGCGGTTTCTTTATATGGTGAAGATAAGGCAGGCCCCTGGGTGGCAAAAACAGATATGACAACTTTGAACGGATATATCAAACCTATTATTCAAGAAGGATTAAATGTTCAAGGATTTGAAAATCTCAATGCTTATCTTTATGGCGATGAACTGGCTAAATTACAAAATTTTCCACAAGTGGGTTTACCTTATTGCGCTGGATATGCCTGCGGTTATCATTTAGTAAAGCATTATTTGAAGAAAACTGGTAAAAGTATAACTGAAGCAACACTTTTACCAGCAAAAGACATTTTAGATGCTACGGAGGACTTTTGGAATGACTAAAAAACTTATGTCTGTCCATGAAGTTGCTAAATTGACTGGTATCACTGCCCGCACTCTTCACTATTATGATAAAATTGGGCTTTTAAAACCTACAAAAGTAACCGGGGCAGGATACCGGATGTATGACTGTACAGCGCTTAGCCGTTTGCAAAATATTTTATTATTCCGTGAATTAGAGTTTCCTTTAAAAGAAATTAAAGCAATTCTTGACAGCCCTGGTTTTGACCTATCAGAAGTAATTACACAGCAAATTGAATTGTTAGAATTAAAATATAAACACATAGGGGAACTTATTACCTTTACACGTGAAATTTTAAAAAAAGGAGTAGCAACAATGAATTTTGATGTTTTTGACAAGAGCGAAATTGAGAAATATGAGGCAGAAGTAAAAGAAAAATGGGGCAATACCAAAGCGTATCAAGAGTACAAACAAAAGAATATTGCACAAAATGTGGATAGTTATGGCAAAATTGCAAATGAATTGATGGCAATGTTTTCAGAATTAGGAGAATTAAAACATTTAGCTCCTAATTCCGATGAGGTACAAGAGAAAATCTCTGCATTACAGAAATTTATAACTGGTAACTACTATGTATGTACCAATGAAATTCTTAGTGGATTGGGTGAAATGTATGTATATGATGAACGCTTCAAGAACAATATTGACAAAGCAGGTGGTTATGGAACTGCTGATTTTGTCAAACAGGCTATTGTTTTGTATTGCAGTAAAAATAAGGTGTAATTAATTATAGCTGGATGGATACGCTATTATGCTTTTGGGGAATTATCTTTTATACTTTCAAAAATGTAAACATGAAACATTGATTGAAACAGAAAGTTTACAGATAACACTTATAACAGAGCCAGACACATTAGACGCAGAGCCGGTGGACTTGTGAAATAAAATCACAGTTTAACGGCTTTGTTTCATTTCATAAGATTTTAAATATTATCTATTACAAGTTCATATGGGCATTAGAAACCCTTGGATAATGGACATTTTCTAAGCTGCTTGTTTTAACCATCTCGCAGGAAATTTGTGGCTTCATCTCCCTTATCCGTAATTATCAAGGCTTAAGAGAACTGGAAATTAAATATTTATCGACTTATGCCATTCCATATGTTATAATACTTTATTATAAACTATAGAAATGATTTTACAGGAAGGAGGTGTAGTAAGTGGACAGGCTTGTAACGGGCATTTTAGCACATGTAGACGCTGGGAAGACTACTTTATCTGAAGGGATGCTGTATCTTGCAGGCAGTATAAGGAAGCCAGGGCGTGTAGACCATAAAGACTCTTTTCTTGATAACTATGGCCTTGAACGTGAGAGAGGCATAACAATATTTTCTAAACAGGCAGTTATTAAGTGGAAAGATACAGAGATAACACTTCTTGACACCCCAGGCCATGTAGATTTTTCAGCAGAGATGGAGAGGACTCTTAATGTACTTGATTATGCAGTGCTTGTAATAAGCGGGACAGATGGTGTACAGCCCCATACATCAACGCTTTGGAAGCTTTTACAGAGGTATAAAATACCTGTTTTTATATTTATTAATAAAATGGATATTGCAGGCAGGGAGAGGGCAGATATTATAAAAGAACTCAAAAACAGGCTTGATGACGGGTGTACCAGCTTTTCGGATGGCATGGATGAAGAATTTTACGAAAGCCTGGCTATGTCAGATGAAAAAGTGCTGGATTATTATATGGAAAATGGAGATGTAACAATCCAGGATATAAAAAGGCTTGTTTCTGAAAGGAAAGTTTTTCCATGCTTTTTTGGTTCAGCGCTTAAAATGCAAGGCATAGATGAATTTATGGAAGGGTTTTACACATATGCTGCACCTGTACAATATGGGGGCAGTTTTGGGGCGAAAGTATATAAAATTGCAAGGGATGCACAAGGAAACAGGCTTACCTATATGAAGATTACAGGTGGCAGCATAAAAGTTAAAGAAACTATAGCGGAAGAAAAAATTGAGCAGATAAGAATTTATTCAGGCGAAAAGTATAAGACGGCAGATTTTGCAGAAGCTGGCATGGTCTGTGCAGTTACAGGGCCTAAAAATACTTATCCAGGTGAATGTCTGGGGGCAGAGGAGGCTTCCAGCCTGCCAGTTTTAGAACCTGTAATGACTTTCCAGGTAGTACCAGGGGATGGCACAGACAGCCATAAGCTGCTTTCCAGTTTAAAAGTGCTTGAGGAAGAAGAACCACAGCTCCATGTAGTATGGAATGAGAAACTCCAGGAAACAAATGTACAGTTAATGGGTGAGGTACAGCTTGAAATATTACAGCGGCTGGTACTTGAACGTTTTAATATAAAAATTTCATTTGGGCAAGGCAGGATAGTATATAAGGAAACAATTACAAATACAGTTGAAGGGGTAGGGCATTTTGAACCGTTAAGACATTATGCAGAGGTACATCTTCTTTTAGAACCAGGAGAAAGGGGAAGTGGTATTGTAATTTCTTCTGCATGTAAAGAGGATTATCTTGACCGTAACTGGCAGCGCCTTATACTTTCACATATTGATGAACGGGAACACCCAGGAGTGCTTACAGGTTCTGCAATTACAGATATTAAGATTACACTTGTTGCTGGCAGGGCACATCTTAAACATACAGAAGGCGGTGACTTCAGGCAGGCAACATACCGCGCAATAAGGCAAGGGCTGATGCAGGCACACAATGTACTTTTAGAGCCATATTACAGTTTCAGGCTTGAAGTGCCATCTGGATGTGTTGGAAGGGCAATAAATGATATACAGAAGATGGAAGGGACTTTTGAAGGCCCTGAAGCAGACGGGGGCTTCCAGGTACTTAAAGGCAAAGCGCCTGTATCCCTTATGTCTGGATATATGGCAGAAGTAAACTCTTATTCAGGCGGCCTTGGAAGGCTGTCATGCAACCTGGATGGGTATATGCCATGCCATAATGGCCAGGAAGTAGTGGAAAATATGGGTTATAATCCTGGTGAAGATATAGAAAACCCAGCAGGTTCAGTATTCTGTGCACATGGTTCAGGTTTTTATGTGCCTTGGGATGAAGTTAAGAATTATATGCACCTTGAAGCAGTATATAAAGATTTATATATAGAAGAAGGCAGGGCGGAGGGGACGGAGGAGGAGTATAATTATATAACCAGCAGCCAGGAAAAGGCAGCAAAGACAGTAACTTATAATGGGACTTTAGAGGAAGATAAAGAACTTGAGGCTATTTTTGAAAGAACATTTGGAGCTGTTACAAAGAAATTTAAAAGTGATACCACGGGGAATTTTGGGTATGAAGCCAGGAATAAGCGGAAAAAGAAAGAGCATGATGAAGAATACCTGGAAAACATGGCAAGATATAAAAAAAATAAATACAAAGATATAAAACAATATCTTCTTGTCGACGGGTATAATATAATTTTTTCATGGGAAGAATTAAATGAGCTTTCAAAAGTGAGCCTTGATGCTGCAAGAAGCAGGCTTATGGATATACTGTGTAATTACCAGGGATATAAACAATGCATACTAATACTTGTATTTGATGCATACAAAGTCAAAGGAAATCCTGGGGAAATCATAAAATACCATAATATTAATGTTGTGTATACAAAAGAGGCAGAAACAGCAGATATGTATATTGAAAGGGTTACGCATGAGATAGGCAGGAAACACAATGTCACAGTTGCCACATCAGATGCACTTGAGCAGATGATTGTGGCAGGTGAAGGTGCAAAAAGAATGTCTGCAAGGGAGTTTTGGGAAGAAGTTGAAAGGATTTCAGGACGTATTAAGGAGATTATAGAAAATGATTTTTAAAAAATGCTGTTACCGTGTATACCAGTATGCCCTTACCAGTGTTATGCATATAATAAAATATGGCAACAAGGTTATTTCTAAGGAAGGGGCTGTATACAATATACCAGAACTTCTGGAAAAGCAGGGTGAAGGTGGCAGGGTTCTTATAATAACTGGGCCGCATATTGCCAGGACAGGGCTGTTCAGGGAGATAGCCAGGATGTTTAAAGAGAAAGGGCTTAATTATATAATATTCAGTGGCACAAGCGCAGAAACAGGCATTGACAGCATTGAGTATGCAAGGAAATTATATATTTTCCATAAATGCTGTGCTATAGTTGCAATAGGCGGCGGTTCTGTAATGGACTGTGCCAAGGCAGCGGCAGCAGGGATTGCCTGCCCAGGCAAAAAGATAACAAGCCTTGTGGGATACCAGAAATGCAGGAAGAAAATCCCGCTTGTTGTGGCAGTGCCTGCAACGGCTGGTACTGGTGCAGAAACAACAGCATGTGCAGTAGTAAGGGATGTCACAACTGGTAATAAAAAGATAATTGCTGATACTAATATAATACCAAAGTTTGCTGTGCTTGACCCTGTTATGACCAGGGGGCTTCCTTCATATATGGCAGCATATTCAGGGATGGATGCGCTTACACATGCAACAGAATCTTACCTTAATAAATATTCCTGCAAAAGTGCGGAAAAAGATGCAGAAATGGCAGTTAAACTTATTGCAGAAAATATAACAGGAGTATATTATGGTACTGGTGGCAGCATTGCAAGGCAAAAAATGCTTGAAGCCTCATATCTTGCGGGGCGGGCTTTTTTAAGGACATCTGTAGGGTATGTACATGCCATAGCCCATGCAATAGGTGGCAGGTATAATATTGCACATGGCATGGCAGTAGCGGTTGTCCTGCCATATGTGCTCACATGGTATGGAAAATGTGTATATAAAAAACTTGCAAAACTTGCAGATATATGTAATATTGCAGAAAGAGACCTGCCAGAGGGCCAGAAGGCAGAATTATATATTAATTATATACAAATGCTTGGACAAAAACTTGGTATTTACAGTGATTTTAACAAAATACTAAAAAAAGAGGATATTACAAGAAAAGATGTTAAAAAAATGGCAAAATGTGCTATAATAGAATCAAACCCGCATTATCCTGTTCCAAAGATAATGTCTTTAAAGGAATGTGAATACATTATATACAGTATTTGCACTATTTCCTATGGGGAAAATAAAAAGTAAAGGGGAGAAAGGTTGTTTATGGGTGAACCATTAAGTACAATATATGCATTATATTTCCAGATAAGGATAATTAATGCATTGCTTTTAGGTATAATATGGTTTTTATACTTGAAAAACAAAAGACTGCCTTTTGAAAAGGGTAATTTTTTTACAGCAATACTTGTATCTAGTACATCTAATGTAATATGTGATTTTGCCATTACATATAACTTGTACACATCTGGAGCTTCAAATGGCCTTATAAGGGAAATATTATACAGGTTTTTTATGATAACAATATGTTTATCAATGTATTTTGTGCATATGCATATTGAGGCATTATGTAATAAATACGATAAAAGCCACAGAAGGAATAACATGATTGTATCGCTGCCACTTATGGCAGCAGTAACAGGAGGCATATTTGCACCAATAGAAATAAGTGTTGGGGAGAATGGTGTCTATTCTTATGGTACTGTTGTAAACCTTGAATATGTTACAATGGGGATATATTTCTTCCTTTCTGTAATATTCCTGGTTTTAAACCATAAAAAACTTAAAAAGAGAAAAACCGCCAATATAGCTATGGGGCTTGGTGTATGGGCTGGTTTTGGCATTATACAGATATTAAACCCAAGTCTTCTGTTATCCAGTACAGGAATTATTATACTGGAACTTATGAACTTTTTAAATTTTGAAGACTCCAAGGTTTATATAAACTATGAAAATGGCTGTTTTAACAGCATGGCATATAGAAAGATGCTTAATTCCTATTTTAATGAAAACAGGAAGTTTTATGTAGCACAGATAAGTTTCCACGAATTCCATATAGTACATGGCAAATATGGACATGATATCTGCCAGAAAATACTTAGTGATATTGGAAATATTGTGGAAAATACATTAGGGATTAAGGTTTATTCAGTAGAAGAAGAAGTTATAGGCATTATAATTGATAAGAATAATTATGATGAGGAAGAAGTCCGTAGCCTTGCCAGTAAAATAGAATATGGTTTTACATTTAATGCAAGTGTTATACATGTAACAGGCACAATAGATATGATATATTGTCCAGATGAAGCTAAAAGTGTGCCAGAACTTGAGGATATATTTAGCTTTATGCAGAGGTACAGGGACAGGCAGCAAAGTTTCTACCGGTATGATAAAAATATGTACAAGGAAAAAGAGCGTTATTCTGATATACTGCGTATACTTGACAATGCAATTAACAATGATGGCTTTTATATGGTTTACCAGCCAATATATTCAGTTAAGAAAGGGGATTTCCATTCTGCCGAGGCACTTATAAGGCTTAAGGACAACAGGACTATAGGCTTTATATCACCAGAAGAGTTTATCCCAATAGCAGAAAAAGAAGGCCTTATAATGAAAATTGGTGAAATTGCACTTTCAAAAGTGTGTGAATTTTCACAGAGGGCAAACCTTATAGGGCGCGGCATTGAGTATATAGAGATAAACCTTTCGGCTGTACAGTGTATTGACCAGGGGCTGGCAAGGCAGATAAAAGATACTGTTTATAAATATGGGCTGCCATATAATTTCCTAAACCTTGAAATAACTGAAACTGCTGCGACCTCATCAGGAAATATGCTGAACAGGAATGTAGAAGCACTAAGGGACATGGGGGCATCATTTTCAATGGATGACTTTGGCACTGGTTACTCAAACCTTGCACAGATGGTAGATATACAGTATGAGCTTATAAAAATTGATAAAAGCCTTATATGGTGCTGTTATCCTGAACAACGTAAGAAAATACTTATGAAAACAGAAACAGAAGAAAAGAGGGACGCATCAATAACAAAATCAGTTGCAGTCCTTACAAAGATAATTGAACTTATTAATGACCTTAAACTTAAAATAGTTGCAGAGGGTGTTGAAACGAAAGAAATGGTGGATGCGCTTTCCGAAAAGGGAGTTGACTACCTACAGGGATATTATTTTTCAAAACCTCTTGCAGAAGAAGAGTTCTTAAGCTTCCTGGAGTCAGCAGAGTAATATAAAACTGGCACTGGAAATACATAATACATAAAATAAAATTAAAGCCCCGTACAGGGCTTTATAAGTAATTATAAAGTTCTGCCGGGGTATCTATAATTGCACCAGGGTTAAGTTTTTCAAGGACTTCCCTGTCCTTAAACCCCCAGCTTGCACTTATGCACTTTATGCCAGCATTCCTGGCTGTTTCAATATCAACATCTGAGTCGCCTATATAAAGTGCCTGGTTTACAGGGCAGCCGCCAAGCTGTTCCAGTGCCAGCAGTACAGAGTCAGGTGCTGGTTTCTTTGGCATATGTCCATTTTCACCAATAGCAACAGAAATATACTTTGCAAAATAAATATTATTTAATTCTGTAACTGCTGCCTGGTTTTTATTAGAATTAATTGCAATTTTGTAACCATCTGAATAAAGCCTTTCCAGAAGTTCCATAATCCCAGGGTAAGGGCATGTTTTAATACGGCAGTTTGCTGTATAAAACTGTTTAAATTCATTAAATATGCTGTCAAAACCAGGAGTACCTGCCCCTTGTGGAAGGGAACGTTCAATTAATTTCTTTATGCCATTGCCAACAAAAGAGCGTACCTCAGCAGCAGAATGTACAGGGTAGCAGAATTTCTTCATAGCATGGTTTACAGCATCAGTAATATCCTCAAGAGTGTCCAGAAGAGTTCCGTCTAAATCAAAAACAAGAGCATTGTATTTGTCCATATCATTATATTCCTTTATTCTTAATTTATATTAGTCATATCCCATATAGCATCACAAGCAGATAATATTTACAGTTTCTGCCAATGCACTTATTATAGCGCAATATATTATTTAATTCAATAAAATTGGGTTTTTTTATAAATACCATTTTAATTTACCTGATGTTCTGTTATAATTATTTAACTCAGAATACTTAGTGGATGTAATTTTGCTGCAGGCATACTGGATAGCTGTTATGCCAGGAATTAAACGGCAATAACTAAAATTTATAAAACAAGCATCAGGGCAAGTTGACTAGTGCAGTAATATAAGTTATAATTAGTATTTGCTATTTGGTGGCTGTAAAATATGGTATTCTAAAAGTATTATTAGAAATTGGAGGAAAAGTAAATGGCGGAGAAAAAGAATATTTTAACATACGAAGGCCTGAAAGCTTTAGAAGAAGAATTACAGGATTTAAAATTAAACAGACGTAAACAGGTTGCTATAAAAATAAAAGAAGCAAGGGAACAGGGCGATTTATCAGAAAATGCAGAGTATGACGCTGCAAAAGACGAACAGCGCGATATTGAACTTCGTATTGAAGAAATTGATAAAATACTTAAAAATGCTGAAGTTGTAGATGAAGAAGACGTCGACTTAAATGCTATTAGCATTGGCTGCACAGTTCTTTTAAGGGACATTGAATTTGACGAAGAAATGGAATATAAAATCGTGGGTTCTACAGAAGCAGACTGCCTGAATGGCAAGATTTCTAATGAATCACCTGTAGGCGTAGCACTTATAGGTTCAAAAGAAGGTGACCAGGTTGAGGTAGAAACACCTTCAGGTGAAATGGTTAAATACGAGATACTTAGCATAAAAAGGACACCATTGTCAGAATAAAATACAAAGCAAATCCAGAAAGGGGCGTTAACATTGGCAGGACAGGAAAATAAACCACAGACACAGGAAGAACTCAGTGCTCTTCTTAAAGTAAGAAGGGAAAAACTTGAAAATTTACAGAATGAGGGCAAAGACCCTTTTGTAATTACAAAGTATAATGTTTCTATACATTCACAGGATATAAAAGACCAGTTTGACAGCCTTGAAGGCCAGGAAGTAACAATAGCAGGCCGCATGATGTTTAAACGTGTAATGGGCAAGGCATCTTTCTGTAATATACAGGACCTTAAAGGAAACATACAGTCATATGTGGCAAGGGATGATATCGGGGAAGAAAGCTACAAAGACTTCAAGAAATATGATATTGGTGATATCCTTGGAATAAAAGGGTTTGTATTTAAAACTAAAACAGGTGAAATTTCGGTACATGCCAAAGAAGTCCTTCTTCTTTCTAAAAGCCTGCAAGTGCTTCCAGAGAAGCACCACGGGCTTACAGATACAGATATAAGGTACCGCCAGAGGTATGTTGACCTTATAATGAACACAGATGTAAAGGAAACATTTATAAAGCGTTCAAAAGTAATTAGCAGCATACGCCGTTATCTTGATGAGGACGGTTTTATGGAAGTTGAAACACCAATGCTGGTATCAAATGCCGGCGGGGCAGCAGCAAGGCCTTTTAATACACATTTCAATGCACTTGATGAAGACCTGCACCTGCGCATATCACTTGAACTTTATTTAAAACGACTTATAGTAGGCGGGCTTGAAAAAGTATATGAGATTGGGCGTGTATTCAGGAATGAGGGCCTTGATACAAGGCATAATCCGGAATTCACACTTATGGAACTGTACCAGGCATATACAGACTATCATGGCATGATGGATTTAACAGAAAAATTATACCGCCATGTTGCAAAAGAAGTAACAGGTTCAGAAATATTAACTTATGGTGAACATACAATAGATTTATCAAAGCCTTTTGAGCGCATTACAATGCTTGATGCTGTTAAAAAGTATTCTGGTGTTGATTTCAATGAAATCCATTCAACAGAAGAAGCAAAGAAAGCAGCAGATGAACACCATGTTGAATATGAAGAAAGACATGTAAAAGGTGATATACTTAATCTTTTCTTTGAAGAATTTGTAGAAGAACATTTAATACAGCCTGTATTTATAATGGACCATCCAGTAGAAATATCACCGCTTACAAAAAGGAAGCCAGATAACCCTGATTATGTAGAGCGTTTTGAGTTCTTTATAAATGGCTGGGAAATGGCAAATGCTTATTCAGAATTAAATGACCCTGTTGACCAGCGTGCACGTTTTGAAGCACAGGAAAAGGAATTTGCAGCAGGGAATGAAGAAGCTAACCATACAGACGAGGACTTCTTAAATGCACTTAGCATAGGCATGCCTCCAACTGGAGGAATAGGCTCTGGAATTGACAGGATGGTAATGATAATGACAAATTCACCAGCAATCAGGGATGTGTTATTATTCCCGACGATGAAGTCGTTGGACAAATAAAGTCAGTAAAATCAAGGGTTTCAGTGATTACAAGTTGTGATTTACTACAAATTTACTACAAATTTGCTACGCATAATACGGAATAATACTGAATAATACTGAATAATACGTTTTGTGCGACATTCAATTTTATATTTTGTACTTCAAGGACACTTTCCAAGTGAGAATTTGGGAGTGTCCTTTTTGCGTGTTGCAATGAGCCAAGTGCCATGCTTGCATGAGCATTTGGCGAATGCCGCGACAACGAGCAGCTATGCTGCGAGTGTGGTTATGGTCAAAAATAAAGAATTGGAGGAATAAAACATGAATAGTACAGCGTTAGGAGCAGAAAACACAAAGAAAGAGAGCATTATTTTTATCAGTGAAGCACATGAGAAATTCTACTACGAGAAATTGAAAGAAGTAAGGTATCAGGATGTGTACCACAAGGCGCTTTGCTATTGCCTTGGCATTAACGATGATACCAGAAGGAATGCGAACCGCATTTATGATTTTAAGACAGGCTGTGTAAAAACAGAATGTTTACAGGAAGGCTGGCAGACCAGCGGAAGCGTGAAAGTAGTCAGAATGGCATTTAATTTATATTGCAATGCCACACCAAGCGTGGATGATTACACGGACGCAGAGGAGCAAATTAACGAGTGCAGACAGTACACAGTGGAGGAATTATTCTGCTGTGCCTATGCACCATATTTTTGGCAGGCAATACAAATCCGGTATCCGAAATATGCAACCTATAACCGGAAACTGTATGCCCTGTTTGGAGGAGCGGATTGATGTTAAAGGTTCGATTGATGGGAACAAAGAATGATATTAAATGGTTTGGGAAGATTTTGCAAAGAAATTCCAAAATCGAAGTGACAGAGTTTTCAGATTTATACCCGAATAAAGGGACAAAGAAGTTTTACAGAGCGTATGTAGAAGTGAAAAAGACTAATGTAGCAGAAAGTTATCAGAGAGTAAAGGAGAATGTATCATGTGTAAAATAATAGCAATCGCAAATCAGAAAGGTGGAGTCGGAAAGACCACCACAACAAGTAATTTGGGAATAGGATTAGCAAAGCAGGGCAAGAGAGTTCTGCTGATAGATGCCGATGCACAGGGTAGCTTGACTGCAAGTTTGGGATTTACAGAGCCGGACAAGCTGGAGGAAACACTTGCGACTGTGATGGCGAATATCATCAATGATGTGGAAATGGAAGATGATTACGGTATTTTAAGGCATGAGGAAGGAATTGACCTTATGCCCGGTAATATCGAATTATCCGGTCTGGAGGTATCCTTGGTAAATGTCATGAGCAGGGAGCTTGTGATGCGTTCCTACATAGAGCAGGTGAAAGAGCAATATGATTATATCTTGATTGACTGTATGCCTTCACTTGGTATGATAACCATAAATGCATTTGCCTGTGCGGACAGTATCTTAATTCCGGTACAGGCGGCATATCTGCCAGTGAAAGGTTTGGAACAGCTTATCAAGACTATTGGCAAGGTAAAACGGCAGATTAATCCGAAGCTGTCCATTGAGGGTATTTTGCTGACCATGGTTGACAGCAGAACAAATTATGCAAAGGACATCAGTGCATTATTGATTGAGAATTATGGCAGCAAAGTAAGGATATTTGAGAATAGCATTCCAATTTCCGTAAGAGCTGCCGAGATTTCGGCAGAGGGCGTCAGCATCTATCAGCATGACCCAAAGGGAAAAGTAGCAAGTGCCTATCAATCTTTGACGGAGGAGGTGCTTGGCAATGAATAAGGCAGGAAGTGCGGCAAAGGTAAAGCTAAACAGTTTTGATGATTTATTCGGTGCTTCTGATATGACAGCAGGCACCGATCAGGTGCAGGAGATACCCCTTTCAGAACTTTATGAGTTCAGAGGACACCCTTTTAAGGTACTGGACGATGAGAAAATGCAGGAGACAGTGGAGAGTATCAAAAATTATGGTGTGCTTATGCCAGGTATTGCAAGACCGAGGGCGGAGGGCGGTTATGAGATAATCGCCGGACACCGTAGAAAACATGGCTGTGAGCTTGCAGGTCTTTCCACCATGCCTATGTTTATCAGAGATTACAATGATGATGAAGCTACGGTGATTATGGTAGATTCTAATATACAGCGGGAGGATATTTTACCAAGTGAGAAAGCAAAGGCTTATGCCATGAAGTACGAAGCGATGAAGCATCAGGGCAAAAAAGGAAATGGAAACAGTCTTGATGAAGTGGGAGAAGCAGCCGGAGAGAGTGGCAAGACAGTTCAGCGTTATATGTGGCTTGCCCGTCTGTCAGATGAATTACTGGATATGGTTGATAAGAAAAAAATCGGTCTGGTACAGGGTGTTGGCATATCTTTTCTGACAGAACAGGCGCAGGAATGGGTGCAGGTCATTCTTGAAGAAACGGGTGCAGCTATCTCGACTACCCAATCATCAAAGTTAAAAGAATATGGGAAAAAAGGCGAGCTGACTCTGCCAATGGTAAGACTGATCTTGACAGAGGAAAAGCCAAAGGAAAGAAAAGTTACAATCAAGGCTGATAAAATCAGCAGATATTTTACGGAGGATTATTCCAGTGAGGATATAGAAAACATTATCTATCAGCTATTGGAAGAATGGCAGAATAAGCAGTAAAGGAGGCACGGTAAAGTGAGCGATACAATAAACTTTGATTATTACTACGGAATTGAAGCAGAGCAGTTCTCTTTTTATCGTGTTCCCCGGCTTTTGATTAAAGACGAGAGATTTAAGGGGCTTAGCAGTGATGCTAAGCTCCTCTATGGGCTGATGCTTGACAGGATGTCATTATCCATGAAAAACGGCTGGTTGGATGATGAAAACAGGGCATACATTATTTATACGGTGGATGCAATTATGGAAGATTTGGGGTGTGCAAAGGCAACCTGCGTTAAGATTATGAAAGAGCTTGATACCGAAAACGGAATCGGTCTGATTGAAAAGAAACGCCGTGGACTTGGAAAGCCGGACATAATTTATGTGAAGAATTTTTCTACAATTACTGATGCACAGACAGAAGAAAAGTCCGATAATGCTGATAAAACCACAGAAGTTCAAAAACTGAACCTCAAGAAGTCTAATATGCATACTTCCAGAAGTTCAGAAATTGAACTTCAAGAGGTTCAGGATTTAGAACACCAGAAGTTCACAATGAAGACTTCAAGAGGTTCAGAAAGTGAACTTGCAGAAGTTCATAAAGCAGACCCTATTTATACTAACTATAATCAAACTAACCAGAGTTATATTGATATGAGTTATACCAATCCTATCAATCAATCTGGTAATGAGAGTATGTCAGAAAAAAGGATTGATTTGATGGATGATGTCAATGCATACATAGAGCTGATTAAGGATAACATCGAATATGAGCATCACATGAAGTACGATGACTGGCAGAACAAGGCTTTGTATGAGGAGCTTTTTGAGGTTATCTGTGAGGTTGTATGCGTAAAGCGTACAACAATCCGGATTGCAGGGGAGGATTATCCTTATGAGCTTGTAAAATCTAAATTCCTGAAGCTGAACAGTGGACATCTGGAGTATGTGATTGGCTGTATGCATGATACAAATACGAAAATAACCAATATCAAGGCATATATGGTTACTGCTCTTTATAATGCACCCTCAACGATGAATCATTATTATCAGCAGGAAGTGCAGCACGATATGTACGGAGGTGGCTGGCATGAAAAAGGCATTGTTTAAAATAATTATTCCGGTATGTGTTCTTGTTCTGTGGATGATTACCTGTTATCCGGTTTGCAATAAAGCAGATGGGTTTGATTATTTCCTTTATTGGATTTTGGTAGGATGTCCCTATGGTATCAGAAAAATGTGTATGTTTCTTGTGCCGAAGAATTTTGGAATTGCAGGAAGTATGGGAATACTGGCACTGAATTGTATCGTTGGAGGTCTGATTGGTGGTATTATTGTTCTTGTGAGGATTATCGTTATATTTACGGAGATAATAAAAGTAATAGCAGGACACTTCTGGACACAATGTCCAAAGGTGTAAAAGAAAAAAGAGCAACAAAAAAGGCATTGTCAATCAATCATAAACAATACCTCTACTTGTCATCTGGAACATATTCCATAATGTCTTCAATCCGGCAGTCAAGTATCTGACATAGCCTGTTCAGAATAATGGTCTTTACTACCATATTTTGCCGGAGCCGCTGAAGCTGTGCTTTGTCAATGCCATAATCTTTAATGAGCTGGTACTGACTGATGTTCTTAGCCTTAAGCGTTTGCCAAAGGGGATCGTATTTAATCATACAGGCAACTCCTTTCCTACCTTGTATTTTAATGGCAGGAAACTTATAATAATATGGTGCGTGTATGCACCATAAAATATGTAAATGGTAAAGACAATAATGTTTTATTTCTGGAGATTGAGGATATAGATGCAGTTAGTGTGGTTTTGAAACAGGAGGATGGTTAATTGTGAAAGAAATATACATTACAGACAGTGAAAGGGAAAAATGCAGAAAGGTTGCAGATGCTTTTGCAGAGCTGTATGAGATTGAGAATATACTTATCGTGGATGCGGGAAGATACGGATTTGTTAAGTTACAGTATTATAGACCGCCACAGGGTTTTGAAGATGCAATAACCTTTACGGACAGCCAGAGCATGTTTGAGAACTTGTGGGAGGAATGGTTTGACACGCAACTTTTTCTTTTGGCAAAAGGAACACCGATGGCAGGAATGGGATATAATGAGATATTCCGGTGTCTTCCAAAGGAGAAACAAGAGGAACTTATGAATAGAAAAGCCGGATTTGCAAAAACGGCAGGAATAGAATAATCAGGTAACAGCGTTAGGGCAGTTATGAGTGAAATACTTGTAGCTGCTTTTTTTGTGCTTTTGGACACGATGTCCAGAAGCGGGAAGGAGAAATATACAAATGGAATCAATGAGAGACATTAACAGGGTAATGGAGCGTGAGATAGCGAAAGGGAGCTGCCCTTTGAAGCTGGATCATATTGAATTTGGGGATTATTCGTATCAGGAGATAACATCAAAAGAGAAATTGCTGGAGGTGTTATCGTATTTGTTGCGGATAGGTAATTTCAAGCAGTATGCCGGAAAGACTATCCTAAATAATGTTTATATGGACCTGCGAGGAAAAAAGCCTGTATTTAAGAGAACAAAGACAGCTATGGAAAGAAATAATATATTTGCAACAATCAGAAGGTATGCAAAGAAGCTAAAGCCGCAGTATTATGGAGATGTATATCTGGAAACGGTCAGATGTTATTTCGATATACCGCAAGAAAATCTGGAAAAGTGCCGATATACATATCAAGGGAACGAAACATATGCCTTTCTGATGTCGGACAAGTATATTATGGCATTGTATACACATTGTCTGGTGGCGAGAAAAGAAGCTGCTGTGCAGGATTTGCGGGTGGAAGGTTTTACTGAAAAAGAATATGAAATGGTAAGACTGGAGAATGTGGGTGATGTTTTGTTTCAGGCATTGATGCTGGATGATGTAAAGATAAAAGATGGAATGATGTATGCAGATTTTTTATCAGTGATTTTAGATAATATTGTTGATAATTATTAAAAAGCTATGCGTTACGAAAGGGAGAGAAAAAATATGGGTGAACCAAAATGTATTTATTGTGGAACTTCCAAAGATTTGTCTGATTCAGATATTATACCAGATGCATTAACCGCATCAAGGATAATAAACAAGTGTGTGTGTCATGTGGAGCATAATAGTGGAATGACAAAAAAATTTGAATCAGAGGTGGCGGAGAAATTAGCCTTTCTATTGAATTATTTAAATATTAAATCGAAAAAAAGTAATCATTTTCCGACTTATGAAGCAGATTATGTGATTGCAGGGATACGATATCATGATAAAAAGGTGGTCAAAGAACATGATTTTATAAACAAGAAAATTCTGTGGAGTGAGAATAACGAGTCAGCATTTGGACCGTATGAAAAGATTGAACAGATAGCAAAATCAAAAAAGACTAATAAAGGCGATATTGAACAAATAGATATAAATACTCAAGTGATAGAATCACATATTCCACTTAAGTATGAGGTCTTTTTTAGTGAAGCGATGCATAGGCAAGTGGCGAAGATCGCATATGAATGGTATTGTCTGAAAAATAAAGTGGAAGATAAATACGAGGATTTTTCAGATATAATAGCCTATATTCTGGACGGTGGCAATGACCAAGTTGTAAAAATGGTCACAGATAAAATGCTACTCGACAAATTTAGCGAATTTTGTCATGATGGAAGTCATGCTATGTTAGCTTATATTGATAATCAAGGTGGCATTAGTGTATTAGTGGATATTTTTGGAGTTGCAGTATATGATATAAAGGTATGTAAACATATACCAACATTTTGTGAGAATAATTGCATATTGCAAAAGATTAACATTGATGGTTCAGGAAATAGAGAGCGTGAATGTTTATGTGTTCATGACTATAATGATATTGTTTCAGACATGATTAATGGGATGAGTGAGAGTACTGATTTCCCAGCACAGGAAATTGGGGGATTGCAATGTCATGTAATGATGCCCCAAAATCAACATATTAACTATAATCTCTTTGTTTTAGATATTCTTCATATATTGGGTAAAGGAGTGGCAGGAATTCATAGTGGTAATCAATATGTGGTTGATTTTGTACTAAATCAATTACAAGACTTATTAAATACGGATGTCATTCATAAGAGAGGGCTTAAAAGATTTGTTGAGGACAATATTGGAAGTGATGAAATAAAGATAAATGAAGAAAATATAGGAGAACATAGCATCTTTTACTATTACATTCTTTATAAATTGGGGGAAAGTGAAATTCAAGCTTTAGATGATAAAGTTGTTGAACAGTTCATTATCAATCTATTTAATACAAGGAAGATTGATTCAAGAGAAGTGAATATGAGGGAAAAACTTGAAGAAATGTTACGTGAAGAAAAGTATAGTGAATTGATTAAGTTGGGGGCATGTAAAATAAGAAATTGGTAATCAAAATTTCAAAGTAAGTTTGAAGTTGCTGATTTGAAACAGATTATAAAAGAAACAGCGTCAGGGCAGTTATAAGTCGAGAGATTTGTAGCTGCCCTTTTTTACTTTATAGGAAATTCCGAGTTTTGGAAACACAAAAAAGAACAGGAGTTTACCGAACATATGTTAGATAAACTCCTGTCAGGGGACAACGATAAGACGACACGGTTTAGAAGATATAAAAACCTTCCACTCCAGTCTCATCATCAAATAAGTCATCTTCATTTAAGAAATAATCCATATCCAGAAGGTCATCCCCGCTCATGCAGCGAATGTCCTCGGATGACATGCCTTCGGGTGGGTTACCCATATATTTTTTGCGTAGTTTCTCTGTGTTTGGGTTCATAAGTACAGCCTCCTTGAAAGGAGTATAGCACAGGAATGGGATTTAAGGAAGTCATGCGGACGACCTTCTTCCACGAGAACGGGACATGGCTTTCTCGTACAGTTCTTCCAGAGAAACACGCTTGTGGTTAAAATAGAGTTCTAAAAACAGCATGGCTGCGCCACATTCACATATCAATGGGTCATAGCCAAAAGCAGAGGGGATGGCAGTGCGCCACTGGTTAAAGCTTCTGAAAATGTGGTGCTTTTCACGGGAAATGGCCCTGTGGAGTTTTTTATCAATTTCCCGGTGCCTTGCATAAATGCCGCCGTAGCGGATCATTTTGAAATGTTTTTCCGGGATATGCCGGATGAGACGTTCTATGAACTCCATAACAGGAAGCGTTTCTTCGACATAGGCGTCATCTTCGTGGCGGTTGTAATGGAAAGTGACAAAGTCGCCATCATATTTGTCAATCCGGGAGGTGGCAATAACAGGGCGTCCCAGATAGCGCCCAATGTATTTTATGGCGGTTTCGGGGTCGCATTCAGCTGGCTTGGCATAGACATAGAAACCGTGTTTGTGTTCCCGGTAACAACGGGACTTTACTTTTTTGAAAGAGGAACCGATCCTGGATTCCAGTTCACCCAGCAGGGCAGTGCGGAAAGCATTGCGGAGGTAGGTATAGTTGAAGTAATTGATATTGCGCCAGAAACCATTATCGCTGTAACCGCCTTCAGAAATAAGGCAGTGTATGTGAGGATTCCATTTCAAATCTCTGCCAAAGGTGTGGAGTACCATGATGAAACCGGGAGTAAAGTTCATGGACTTATTCTGTTTAAAAAACATACGGGAGACAACGCTGTGTACGGCATGGAAGAGA
>CAQBGY010000030.1 GCA_948759685.1 uncultured Eubacterium sp. | reverse complement strand
ATTCTTGTTTCCATATATCCAATATTTCTGATGTTAAAGAATCCAGATATTCTTTTCCTTCTCGGCTATTGAAGTCGATTTGAGTTAGTTCTTTGCTTAACTTCTCATCTAGTTCGTTATGAAGCCAACCTCTCATGTCCTTCTTTATTTCTTCGGGATTACTCCCTTTGTCAAATATGTGGCTTTGAAATAATTCAGCAGAATATTCCAGTATGTATTCAATTTCAAATGTTATAATCCATTCATGAAGATCGTCATCTGTTGCATTCTGAAGTTTATCTTCAATTTCTTGTCCGTCTTTACAATCTGACAAAATATCATTCAGCACTTTATCCATTGCATAAGTTGCTGCTGCATCATCCATTGTAGAATCATTGTCTCCAATAATCTCGTGCAAAAGCAATTCCTTGAAATCATGTGGTGTTTTCGGCTTTTGTGTATCAGGCAGTCTATCAATGCCTAAACTTGATACAAGTCCATATTGTTTAATATTGTTTAAAACAGTAGCCAACCCTCTGACTGCATGTCCACCAGCACGTCCAAACGAACTGCCGCCTCTCTTGCCTCCATGCCCTCCAAATCTGCCACCCCTATACAAACCATTGCCGAGCGCTATTCCTAAATTACCAAAAAACTTTGCATTTGAGTCAGGCTTATTGTCTGTTCCATTTGCTAGACTCGTCATGGCTCGTTTTGCTGCAGACCAATTAGGCGAAGATTTCAAATTATGTGATTGTGATGTACCCATATTTATTATTTTTGTATTTTTCGTTCAATAGCTTTTGTTAAAGGGTTCGCTTTTGGCAAACTATTTATATAGTTATGTATCTCATTGCTTAATGGAAGCATTCTAACAAAAAATATATCCGCTTTTGTATCTATATCTTCGGTCTTTATATTACTGAATAATAATTTTAATCTGTCTATTTTGTCACCAAATAATAAATTATTCTCATCGCAATTAAGTATTCTCCAACAATTTTTTGACTTTGGATCTTTTCTTAGGTTATCATTAATCAAGTAAATAATCATGTCTTTTTCTGAATCATCGCAAGCTTTAATAATTTCAGGCAAATCTCGCTTCATCACACTGCTTGTTTGCAAGGTGCATAATTTTCGGAATAACAGCATGACTTTGTTTGTAACCAACGAAGCTATTGGTTTTTCATTTTTCAAAGCATCTCGTGCTACCCAGAAGTAGTTTTGTAAATTTATATCTTTTAATGACGGATCTGAGCTTAACCATTGCTTCAAATAATCTGACGACCAGTTGTCTTTCCATTGTGGATTTTGAATACCATTTTCAGTTTTTGCTTCTTGCTCAACATCATCCAATGGCAAAACACCTCCATTTGCATTTTGAAGTTTATAAAGTTCTTCAAAACGAGAATTGTACAGTGTGTTGTACTCCAATACCATTAGTTTGGTTAATACTTCAGGGCGTATATCTGTAAAACCTGCTACCTCAGCTAACTCTTGACGTACGTATAAGGTATTTAAGAAACGTTTTAGTTGTCGTGGATTTCCATTTAAAAAACGCTTAATAAGAGGTACGGTTGGCAAACGATATTCTACTTCATGAAAGTCTATGTTTTTATTTGGAGTGACATCTGCTTTGATGTCATCTATATTATATTTGGAATGCTTGTCTGTTTTTCTGAACTCCAAATATTTCTGATGTATTTCATTAAAGTGGATATCATTTAAATGATTTTTGCATAGAAGAAGTGTGATATAAGTCTCTTGCTCGTTGTCAGACAAACGTGGCAGTTTGTATGGTAGTTGGATGAGTTTTTCCAGATAGTCTGAAAATGGACTGGATATATCTTCTTTCTTCATTTGAATAGGATAATGCTGACTAATAGCATATTCAATAATACGTTCATCTGCACCAATGATAAATGCGGTTTTCTTTACATTCACAAACAACTTAACTGCCTCCAAGCATCCAATAATTCTTTTAGGATCACATCTATCCAAATCATCAATATAGACAACAACTGCCTTATAACCAATATCATCGACCAATTTTTCAAAGAGTTCTCTGAATGTTGCAATAAATTTCGATGTATTTCCTTTTTGTATATCTTCAAGTAGATTATTGTATTTATCCTTGTCTGTTATCTTATCAAGTTCTTCCTTTGTTGGCAACCAATTTTTTAGCCAATCAGGAGTTAGATTATCAAAAGCCTTCTTCAAGATAAATACGCCTACTTTTAAAAATTTAATTCGCTTGAGAAAATCATCTACCCGTTCAAATACATCTTTTCGCTTATTAATATCTTTGTCAAGTGCTTCTAATATACTTTCTATCATTGTCAGTTTTGTTGAGTCATAGCTTTCAAACTGCCAACTATTAAAATACACTTGAAGTATAATCTTATGATCCTTTTTATGTTGAGATTTTTCCCATTCATGCAAGGACTGCTGAAGCAATAGCATCAAACTACTTTTCCCAGATCCCCAATTCCCAAATACTCCAATGGAAATGGGTAACATATCATCATTCAAAATTATTTTCTTGAGTAAATCTGCATGGACTTGATATCCAAGCAAATCTTGCGTCGTTTCATTATCTGACCACATTTTATATTCTTAAATTAAATTGTTTATATCAAATGCGAGACATAAATATTCTTATACTTATTTTCCATACAAAGGACAAAGATCTCTGAAGCCCAGCAATTGCAGTTCTAATTTCTTGGAGTTCCTGACCACTCACACCAAACAAGTCCTTGATAACCTTATCATCAATAGTTTGTTGGATCATGTGCACTCGCATAGAAGTCAAAATCATTTAATTTGAAGCTATTAATATTCTGAGTGGCAAGGATTATATTTAGTTTAGGCCTTTATTCGTTCTATTGCTGGTGATTGTCAAAGTCAAGCATATAATGAGCTCTATCAATAATAGAGAAATGGCGGATCTATACGACTTCGTCATTTACACGATTGTAAAAATTAATTTTTCCATATCTGTATATATTTAGTTTAAAAATAAGTAAATATACATTTTTCTCTTAAGAAGAAAAAATATGTTACTATTAATTTTCTATTTGCACAAAGTTTTTATAGTGCTGTTTTCTTTGTTTTTATAATCTTCCATTGTCATTCCATTCTCCGTAAAGAAGTCCTTTTCGGGTATTTTCTATGAATTTGTTCAGGCGACTTTCAAAAAGTTCAGGCTGATTCTTTTTAATTTGGATAGTATCAATTCTGATTCGTTTATATAAATCAGGGAATTGGCAGAAGTTGTTCCACACTACTGGGTCAGATTGTAGTCTGTGTAATATATCCTTGTCTATGGTAAAACCATTGGGAGACATATCCGGCAGAACAGCTCTTCCGGCATCAGTCATCAGTCCTAATCGTTCCATTCTGCGGCATCTTTCTTTATTAAGCTCGGACCAATTGCTTTTTGGCTTTCGTGGACAAAGTTTCTGGACTGTTACATCATCTGCTATTTTTTTAGTAGTACTGTCTATCCAACCGAAGCATAGGGCTTCCTCTACAGCATCGATATACCAGAAAGTATTGTTATCCGTAGGTCTACCACGTTTTACCACTACCCAGCATTCTTTCTCAGTTTTGTGGTTCTGTATTAACCATTCACGCAGCTCGGTTCTTGATTTGACATCCAATAAATTATGAATTTCCATTGTCGGCCATTTTGATTTGTATTTTGTAATTTTGTCCTTTCAGTAGGAGGTTATTGTCATAAATATCTTACTTTTTTCATAATGAATGCAAGACATAAAGAATGCTATGTATATTCTTAATAATATGAATTTATATTACAACTTTTCGTGCGCGAATTCTCCATTAATCCAAAATGTAGCCTCTTTTCCTATGAAATGTAAAAGTACAAAATTAGGATCTGTATGGCCATACGGAAAGTGATTGATAAGCCAGTCTTGCCACATTTCTTTTCGTATGTTATCATCAGTTATAATCTCAATGATTCCTCTCAAGCCGACACTGTCACCATAGTTTGAATAACAAAGTCCGGCTTTGTTGTTCAGTTTGAAATCTGTAACCTTCACAGAATTGGCAGCGGTTGCCAGCCATACCTCATTACATCCTTTTGAACTGATTTTGGACATTGGAACCGGACGTGGAAATCCTTCGTTATCAATTGAGGCAATCGTAATGTCCTTACATTGTGCTAACAAGCCAGTTGCTTTTTCTGTAAGTGTTCTTTCATCTTTTTCTTTCCATCGTTTAAGAGTAGGGAAGAATTGTCTCATATTTTCCTTAGCCTGTTCCGGAGTAAGATTCCATCCTGTCTTCTTATTTATTTGATCCGTAAATTGAGCACAAAATTCTATCATCTGGCTCATGTTAAAATCTTGTGTGAATTGTCCTTCCTGATAACAATAGGAGCAGTATTCATTGTTTAAACTTCCATCAGAGTTTGTTCCTTTATTTGTATCTGTGAGAGGCATACCGCAACTTTGACAAAATTCTTGTCCCATAACACATTCTGTTAATGATTAAATTATGATTTCAAAAATACGGAAATATCTTCAATGTTCATCGGATGACTTAAAAAGATATTCCATTAATTTCTCAATATAGTTGAGCCCTTTGCTAGGATTACATCTTTATAAATCCTCATTGGCAAAATTTTCCCATACAACAAGCGGCAGGTAAGTATACCATATTCATCATCATTGCATTATATCAGAAGCTGTATTTCCAATATACACGATTCATAGAGGAGAAAGATAGTAAACATTCATATGGAACTGCCAATTATTATCTAAGATCGATTTGTGATTAGAGGTCATTTTGGGGTACAACCTATCATATAATAAACAGATCTCATGTTTTAGCTTTATTATATGATAGGTTAGATGCCTCAAAATATAGTTTGTATCAGCAACCACTTCCGTCTATATTACATGACATTCCTTCTGTAATTGGTCTTGAAGTAAGTCCGGCTTCTTCTGGTATGAGTGTAACAGAACCATCCTCTAGAACAAAGCATGGAATACCTGCAGCTCCAACTTTTTTCGCTTCATTAAAAACAGGGCTGTTATCACGGATCCTTAGAAATTCCTTTAAATGTTTTACATGCGAACCTATGTCTATAATCTCATATCTGTCGTCTCCCTGTATCTGCTCTTCAACATAAATACAGTCTGGACAAGTATTCATACTATAAATTTTAATCATGGCGTATATTGTTATAAATTATTACTATTGTGCTGGGCATTAATAGTGAAAAACAAAAGATGTATCTCAAAAGTATGAAATGTCGTTTAAATATAAAAGTGCTTATTGCTTTTTTATACAATTCTACGTTATGTGATACAATTGTTTTTTGATGAATTGATGAAATGATGAGGTTATTGTTTGGATTTTGATTATGTCAATTTAGAATAAAAGTATGGTTTTAATACATCTTAAAAAAGTTTTTTTGTTAGATAATATTATCCTTTCTATACTATACTTACATTTGGGGCGTTCAAGTTTATTTGTTTGCTACTTTAAGCCCTGTTTTCTTGTACATTGTTATTTTGTTCTAATCATATTTTTGATAGGTATAGTATACAATAAAAAATCTATTTCTTGAGGTTATCCTGTTGTATAATTTTGTTGGACACCCCCATATAAATTGTTTCAGTCGTATATGATATATTGGGGACTTTTAATTAAAAAAGATCCAAGTCTGTATTGGTTTTCTATTGCTCTTAATATGATAAAACGACTGTAGCTGCTGGAGAATAACTTTTTAATTTAGCTAGTTTTAAGCCTTTCTTACGATTGTTTTTGTGTATTGCTAATATTGGTACAGCTGATAATTTTTTGATCCAAATTATGGCAAAAATTCGATTCTCTGTTCTGTAAATTACATAACAAAATTATCCAGCTTGCTGCCATTTTAAACTGTCTTTTTCTAACGCCCTTTTTAGGAAGGGGGAATTAGGCTTCCCTCTTTTAAAAAAGTGAACAGGGCAAGCCCTTTTATAAATGCGTTGTGCTATGGTAGTTTAGGGAAAAAGTATATATCAAAATATATGGTGATAGAGCTGCTTTTATCATTATTTTATCTGTGATTAATTGTTTGATTTCTATAGAACTAATCTCTTCCCTATAGTTTCTTATAATCTTAAACAAACGGAACATGTTTTGCTCATTTTTCTGCAATATTACAAATAGATTTTTATCTATCCTCTTGAATAGATGTTTATTGTTGGATATTTTTGTTGTATACCCGAGAATATTGATGACAATGATATAAAAGACTTTTTGGTATGTGTTTCTATACAATGAATGAATCACAATTTGTTGAGCATTTTTTTTCATTATTTTGTTGGCTATATTTTAAGTTGTTAAGTAATAATTATATTTGCGTTATTATTAGATTTTGATAGATACTTTATCCTGGTAAAACTTATAATAATTTGCAATTTTTATTTCTTATAACAAGTTGTATGAGTGGGATTGAATGACAGTATTAGGTAATATTTAAATATAAAATATGAGAAATATAATATTCATCAATTTATAATTATTAACTTTATGCTCATTAATAAGCAATTATGGGATAATTGATAACTTACTAGATTGTTTTAAATTCGATTGAGTATTACATTTTAAGAATATGTATACTATAGGGAATAAATAAAGATTTAAGACGAACATGCGAAGAGTTTCAACTAGAACATTTCGAAGATGCAGCAGACAAATGCAGCTCTGCAGAAGTCACTTACCGAGATAACGACACAGAATGCAAAGTTGTCAAAGGAACTTGCGGACGCTAAGGCTTTGGCGACAAGGCTGGAGGAGCAGTTTAAGCAGGCCGAGAAACATTCGAAACCAGTGGAACTTTATGTGGTGCTGGTAGTGCTGGTGATATTAATTATAACTTTAATAATCTCATGAACATGAATAAGACAGAAATAAAAAACAAATGCAGGCAAATATTGAACTCTGGAGTTGCATCATTAGAAGGTGGTGAAGACTTTGAATTTCTTTGTGATGTATTCAAAGGACATGACGATTATGAGTCAAAGACAAAAGGCCAGAGGATAAGAATGATATCAATAAAAAAAGCAACCTACGGGACAAAATGCTTTTATATCACGAGAGAAGACGGAACAGAAACGGATATATCATTCATGTCTTGTTTAGACAGCAAGAAGAATAAAAAGATAAAGGATATTAGTGCAGCTTGTAGGGAGTCTATAGATTACATAATTAAAGGCCTTAGAGAAAACCTAACATTCCCACTTGTTTGTCCACTTTCAGGAGTTGTTATAAAAAACATCAAAGATGTCCATATTGACCACTATGACCTGGATTTTAAGGATGTAGTGTCATTATGGATTGATAAGAATGGCGGGGTAGATAATCTTCACAAATATGTATGTGAGACAAAAGACAACGAGACAACCACATATTTTACGGATGAAGATATTAAGGAGAACTTTATAAAATTCCATAATGAGCATACACATCTGAGGGCAATACATAGAAAAGAAAATCTTTCGACACGAAAAAGGAAGATGATGTAATATCAGACAGTTTTGAGCTGATATAAAAAAGTATGAAATAATTAAATTACAGCTAACTTATAATTATGAAACATGGTATAATTTGTATAGAAACAGAATGGCAGATTACGAAAAGAGGGAACAGACGTAGTCTTAACTCTGAGCCGTTGATGAAATATATAAGTGAGATGTATGGCATACCATACATTTACAGAAGAGTTGCAACACTTGGAGAATTGAAATATTATCTGGAGCAGTTCAGTAAGAAGGAATACATGAATAATTACAGCATTCTGTATTTCAGTTTTCACGGCAATACAAATGCTATTCAATTGGAAGGAGAAAAAGAGGATTTGCAACTTGATACCCTTATGGAAATAGGCGACAATGTATTTGAGAACCGCCTTGTACATTTTAGCAGCTGTAGAACACTATTAGGTTCACCGATAAGAGCAGAAGTATTTAAGGAGAACTCTAAAGCAAAAATATTGTCAGGTTACACAAGGTCTGTGGACAGTTCGCTATCAGCAATTCATGATTTAGCTTACTTTGGTGAGTATCTTATAAGAACCAAAACATCAGCAGTCTTCAATAATCTTCAAAAGAATTTTGGAGGGTTACAGGATACATTAGGGTTCAAATATTATAAGTAATAGATAGAATAATATTGAAGATATAATGGAAATTATAGATATATACGGAAACCAGTGTGGAAGCGACAACGCTTTCACCAGAAAAGCAAGGCTACTCCCTATGTATAGGGTGAAGATAGGCGAAGAGGAAGGAGTATGGTCAACAAGAGCCTCCAAGTGTAAATACATGGGAACATGATCAGTGGGGGTGATGTGTTAGAAAGAATTTCATGATGAAGGATACTTACGAATATACAAAGAAAGGTTAGTTATATATTATTTTTGATAAATAATATGGAAAAGATTCAAGATATAACAAAAATGAAGCAATACGTTCTATCCATTATATCCGATAACTATAATGAAGGTTGCGGTGTAATGGTCGGAGATATGTTTATAACAGCAGGTCATGTGATATCTAAATGTGAAAACCCAAGGATTAGATGGAATGGTAAAAATATACCTTTGATAAATCCTATTGTTTTCCACAATGATGAAAATGAATCTGAGAGTTATGATATTGCTGTATAATCTGTTCCAAATGCCAATAGTCCGCTGGTTCTTTCTGATGTTGTTCCAGAAAAAGGTGATGTGTTGAAAAGCTGTAGTCGGCGAATGTTAGGAGAAGAATATGTAGAGTGTAATGCTGTAGTAAATGGATTAAAAGATGGAAATTACTATGCAGTAAATACTGATGAACAGCTTAAGCCTGGCAGTAGTGGAAGCCCTGTATTTCTGAATGGAGAAGTTGTAGGGATATTATGTGCTGGGAATTGTAATGACGATAATACATCATGCAATACAGAATGGCCACTGAGTTTATGTGTATTCTTATCCTCAAAAGTAATTTTAGAGTTATTAGAAACGAACTGATTTCAGTAAACAGTAAAAATGGAAAAGATAACGATAAATACAGACGATGGTATAAGTGTAGAAGCAGGTGCACCAATAATTGTATCAGCAAGCCGTGCTACAGATATACCTGCCTTTTATGCAGACTGGTTTCAGGAAAGGCTGCAGAAAGGATATTCGGTTTGGAAAAACCCTTTCAATGGGGTAAAATCTTATGTGGCATACGATAAGACAAGGCTTATTGTATTCTGGTCAAAGAATCCGGCTCCACTTCTTAAGGAAGGAGGATTACTTGACTATTTAGATAATAGAGGTGTAAATAGCTATATCCAGTTCACTTTGAATGACTATCATGAAGAGAAACTGGAGATGGGTGTACCATCATTAAGTAATAGAATGGATACATTCAAGAGATTGGTTGATAGGTTAGGATATGGGAAAGTAATATGGAGATTTGACCCACTGATATTAGCCAAAGGTTTGATAGTAGATGATCTCCTGGAGAAAATTTACAATATAGGAGTCAAATTGAGCGGATATACAGAGAAACTGGTCTTTAGTTTTGCTGATATTTCGTCATATAAGAAGGTACAGAACAATCTCTATAAGAACAATATTCAGTATAGAGAGTTTTCACAGGAAGATATGATAGAGTTTGCTACCGGGCTCGTGGATATGAACAAGGAATGGAAACTCGAGCTGGTTACGTGTGCAGAAAAGATAGACCTTGATATGTTTGGTATCAAGCATAACAAGTGTATAGATGACGAGTTGATGATAAAGTACTTTTCTGATGACATGCTGCTGATGAACCATATAGGTGTAGAAGTAACGGAGGATATATTTGGGGAGATTAGTGTTGAATATAAGAAAAACAAGAAAGATAAAGGTCAAAGGAAAGTCTGCGGATGTATAGACAGCAAGGATATAGGAGAGTACAATACATGTCCGCATCTTTGTGAATACTGTTACGCAAATTCGAGCAAGGAGATTGCTAAACAGAATTATATGAAACATAGAGAAAATCCGCACAATGAAAATATAACCGGTAGATAAAGGAATGAGAGAATACTATGAACATATAAAAGCGAAAGCATCTCTTTCTATGCAAGATGTAATAGAAACATGTAGAAGTTTAACGCCTTCAGATTATAAGACAAGACCATATAGATTTCCAGATCTTCATAATGGTGTTGCTTTATTAGACAATGAAGATGCTTTAAATTGTTATATTGCTGCCTATGGGGAAATGCATATGATAAAATGTAGATCAGCTTTACAGAACTTTCCTTTTGATAATATATCAGGGAGTATTGAAATTGTTGATTGGGGATGCGGGCAAGGTATTGGTTCAATGTGTGTTGTTGACTGCTTTAAAGAACATGATTTACTACAATGGTTAAAACAAATAACACTTATAGAACCGTCAAAAATTGCATTGGAAAGGGCAGAAATAAATCTTACAATTGCAACTAATGGTGCTGTATGTATACAGCCAATACAAAATTATTTACCTGGAGCAGGAAAAGAAAATGAAATTCATGAATTAGGTTACAGATATAAAAATGTTATTCATATATTTTCTAATATACTAGATATTGATAGCATTGATTTAGGTAAACTGGCAAATATTGTAGGTGATAAAAGCAGAAATAATATTATTCTATGCATCGGGCCTAAAAATAGTAATGCATATAAGATTGAACAGTTCTGTAGTATCTTTGGTGAACAGGATTATTTTTCTAATGTAGACGATTCCCAATATGGAAAAACATCAGACACATTTTATACGTTTACATGTAAAACCAAATGTTTTGTTTACAATGGAAATCCTTTAAATGTAAATAATATTGAAAATATTATGGTACCGGATTTTACAGACAGTAAAAATACGGTATATAATGAATATGATCCACGTCTCGCAGTTCAGAATGGTATTATATCTGAAGAATTACGTTTAATATACTTGTATTTATTAAATCAGATTTCACCTAATGACATTATTCTCATAAAACAAAAAATATATGGAAAGAAAGCAGACTTGGTATTGATATGTGAGAAGAAAGGGATATTGATAATAAACATCTGCAATAGATTTTTAACAAAATCAGATGTGTTTGATGATGTTAACGAAGATAATGAACTTGAAGAGAATGATATTAATCCAATTGAGGACGAAAATAATATATTTATAAAAGACATCGTAGAAACAGGTCTTGAATTTTTTAGACAAAATGAATTATTATTCAAGAAAGCAGAAGAGGATAAGAAGAATTATTCATTGGTAAAAACTGCTATTTTTTTTACAGAAAATACGACTGAGGAGATAAAAGAAATATTTGAAAAAGAAGATACTAAATTTATTTCTTTGTTAGGTAAGGATGTCATAAATAATAAAACAAGAATGATGTCTGCATTAAATTGGTTGAATTTAAATCAAGAGCGTGAGTCTTTCGATAAGCAGTTGTTTTATAGTATATTAAAAGAATTAACACCCAAATGGCATTCTTACAGACAAGGTAAATCTATAAATTTAACTACGATACAAAGGAATCTTTCACAAAGTATAGCTAAAAGGAAACAAAAAATTAGCGGTGTTGCAGGGGCTGGTAAAACACAAGTTCTTGCAACTAGGGCTGTAAATGCTCAAATTAGAACTGGTGGTAATATACTTATTTTGACATACAATAAAACTTTATCCAACTATTTACGATATCGCATCAATGATGTAAGAGCTGATTTCTATTGGAACAAGCTACATATTAGTCACTATCACTATTTTTTTAAGGAACAGGCTCAAACTATTGGGAAACATGTATATTTTAATTCATTTGATAATACAACTTTTTTTGATAATAAAGAAAATGATATAGAACATTTTGATGCCATATTTATTGATGAAGTTCAAAGTTATAAAAGTGAGTGGCTTCAAATTCTTTATAATAAATTCCTGAAAGAAAATGGTGAGTTTGTAGTTTTTGGAGATCCTAAACAGAATATATATAATAGAGATACTGATTCAAATGGAGATATTCGTATAGGAGTTATTGGAGGAGAATGGAATCGGCAATTAAGCAAATGCCACAGATTTGCAAATAATCAATTGACAAGTTTAGCTAAGAAATTTCAAAATGATTTTGGTTTTATAAATGCTGACAATTTTGAAAAAGCAGAATTGCTCCAAGATGGTATGTTTACTTGTTTAAAGTACATGTATAATAATTCAGGCATAAATATAAATAAGTTGACACAAATTATATCCAGTATATTAAGAATTGAAGGCTTTGATGTCAATGAGACAGTAATTTTAGGCCAAAATTCTATTATCCTAAAAGACATAGAATACAACTATCGGAAAACAACAAATGAGCCAACCATAACAACATTTATACCAATAGATGAAAAAAATAAATTAAAGGATGACACTGTAAAGAAGTTGAAATTTACTATGATGGATAGAGGATTAAAATTCTCAACAATTCATAGTTTCCAGGGATGGGACGCTGCAAATGTAATTATATTATTACAACCTGAGGGTGATGGTAACGGGTATACAATAAATAAATCTCTAAATAAGCCAGAAGTAATTTATACGGCTATAACTAGATCAAAGCAAAATATAGTAATTATAAATAATGGAAATACGTTATATCATAATTTCTTTAAACGGAACATGATTAATGAAGACTACATGAATAAATAGAAAAATAATGAATAAGATATACGGAAACCAGTGTGGAAGCGACAATGCTTTCACCAGGAAAGCAAGGCTGCTCCAGTCCATGTACAGAGTGGAGATAGGCGAAGAGGAAGGAACAGGGCCTACAAGAGCCTCCAAGCGGAAATATGGAAACATGATTAGTGGGGGTGAGGTGTCCGGAAAGAACTTCCTAATGAAGGAGACATTCGAGTATGCCAAGGAAAGAGTGGCAAACAAAAGGGAAAATGAGACGATAGACGGGTTCAGGCTGTTCAACAACCTGCTTTCAAGCCAGCCGATGGCATTCAACCTGTTCCATCCCCTGATGTTACTGTTGAAGCTGGATCCGGCAATGGTTACGCTTGCCGTGAGGTCGGTCTTCAGGAACTTCCCGGTATTTGAGGTGACGGAAATCGGTCTGGAGTTTATTCCTACACCGATTGACAAGTACACGAATGACAAGTCTGCCATGGATGCGTATATCCGATTCGTGGATAATAAGGGCGGCAAGCATATCATCGCCATCGAGACGAAATATACGGATGTGCTCGGAGTGAACGAGGCCAGTCGTTGTGAGGAGCAGAAGCAGATGCTCGTTGATACCGGTCTGTTCAGTGCGGACTTTGAGGAGCTGCTGATGGGAGGTAAAGTAAAACTTACGCAGATTTACAGAAACCTTTTGCTAACAGAGCGGTACAGGATGGTTGAAGGACTGAAGGACTCGTATTCTGTGGTTCTCTCGCCAAAGGATCATCCGTCAACCGAAGAGGAAATCAGGTCGGTTACGGAGTACCTGAAGCCGGAGTATGCATATAAGCTGAGTGCTGTTACTTTGGAGGATTTTGTGGATGCGATGATACAGTATCTGCCGGAGTATTATGTCCAGGTTTATGAGAGGTTCAGGGGGAGATATTTGGAGTTTGGGAAATTGGAGTAGCAATATTATATTCCCTTTTTGTAAAGTATATATGAGAATGTGTCGTTTGCCCCATTTTCATACATGTAAATATCACAATACTATAAATATAGCATTCGTTTATTACCAATGATTGGTGGTATGTATGCAATGAGAAAACCTACGATAGCACTAAGCAATAATATGCCACAAAATTCAATAATCTTTGTAATATCATCAAAGATATCAAGATTATCCAATAATAAAGCAATAAAAGGATTTTGTTTATTAATCTGATTGTACAGAAACCATTTGATTTTAAAAACTATTTTTTTCATAATAAAATAGCTTTTGTTTTATGTGATGGATTGTTAAAAAGCCCAACACACCCAAAAAGCTTTGAAATCAAACTGCTTTCTGCTTCTGCGAAGATATGAAATCTATATTATGCACAAAGGACAAAAATTCGCCTCTCTGTAATACATTGTAGCACAATATATTACAGAGAGAATTAAAACTGCTAAAGGTTAATTTCTCTGATTATAAGAGCAAAATCATTGATTTAAGTATTGTTATTATATAGATGATACTAACTTGTTTTTACATAGCAAAGTGAAGACATTTTTAGCTTGCCTTTGATGTTCTCCAGAAACTTACCCTGCTTCAACGGTTCACGGTCACAAATCTCTAGGAGTGAACATAAAATTGGGAATCTCACCCTTGTCATTGATTATCAGATGCAGTTTGAATCTGCAGAACCATCCCATTGAACTTCTTCTATGCTCGGCAAGTCCTTCAAATGTCTTATGAATAAGGATTCTTTGATTATGTCAAACACGTAAAGGAGTGGGGGCAACAAAACTGATGCCAGTACAGGTCCCCAGCAGTACTTTTTTGATGAAGATGGTCAAGGGAAGTAATACTTCTTTCTCCAGTTCCACAAAACGGTTATAGGAAACCTGACGCGGAAAAAGGTACTTCAGATGTTTACAGACATATTCCTTGTAGTAGTGTTTGAAACAGCGGAAACCACCGGAGTGAAACAGGATTAGAATAACCATAATCTCAGCATCACTCATACGGTTGGGTTTGTTACGATACCTGGTTTTCTTATCCTCAATCATATTTTTTTTCAGACGCAACGCAAATTCCTTGCAAAAATCATCGGCCATACAATAAATCTCTGTAACTTTAGACTCAGGAAACATAGTGGTAATCGTTTAAATGTTATAATTGAGCAGTATAAATTAAATACTTTTATTGCTATATTATAAATTATCAATTAAAACATTTGTTTCTATTTTGAGCTCACGTTAAATATATAATACAGATAAAATATGGCAAAAATAATAGGCAAAATTATATTCAAGCAGCTACGGGGGGAAGAGTTGTTGGTATGTTTGTACAGGAATTTTTTGGATGGGGTTGGTTGTCTAACACACAAGAAAACGATGATGGGATTGATGGCTATATAGATGTAAGAGATAGTATGGGAAGAGACCTTGGTGTTAGAATACATGTTCAAATTAAGTCAGGCCTTTCTTACTATAAAGGTATAGATAACAAAGGCCGGCTGAAATTACAGCCATATTCTCCAAAAAATACTCTTGAAAAACATCTTAAAAAATTATGCTAAACAAGTTGAACCTACAATTCTTGTGTTTGTAACAAGCGAATGGGAAAACAAAAAAGATCTGTATCGACCTTGTGGGCTTGGTGGGTAAGAATGGACAATTATGAATACGACAATTCGTCTTATGTGTACATTGAACGCCAGCAAAGGTTTGGTGAACATTCAAAAAAAGATTTATATAATCTTGTTAGCAAGTCATTGAAATGGACAGAATGCAAAACTATTCATGCATCGTCTGAAGATAATAAACTTTTTAATACCAAGAACTTTTGAACAAAATTGAAGAGATTATACCTAAATCACTATTAATCACTGATGAATATAAAGATAAAAATAGAGGAATGTATTTTACAATAGCAAGCTCAATTTACTGCTACGATATTACAACAATCGAAGGGAATTGGGTCCAGAGATGTACTATAAAGATTACAAAAAGGAAACAACTGGAAGAAATGAGTTTATGTTTACAACATCTATTCTAGATAAAGAGTTATTTAATGAAGCTCTTAATTGGTACTGTAATGAAAATCGTAGTAGGCAATATAATGAAGGATTAAACTTAATATTTGATAGAATTGATTTATTAGAAAGATTTGAAGTATGAAACCACAAAGCGTAATTCTATCTTACCTTCTCTTTTATTATCCATACTTCTATTAATTGCATATAAAAAGTAAAATTTTAACTATGCCAAGTAATAAAAACGCTGTTTCAAGATATAAATTCATAGATGAACTATTATCAGATAGGCATCACTATTATGATATCCATGATATAACAGAGAGGTGCAACAAAAGTCTTATCGAGATGGGGCAGCCAACTGTATCTCAACGCTGTATAGAGATGGATATTAACTATCTGGAATATGCTCCGTTCTTTGCAGATATAGAAAGATTCAGATATGAAGGGAAAAGATGTATCAGATACTCTGTTCCTTCCTTTTCTATCTTTACAAAAGAACTGAGTAGTGACGAAAAGAATCTGTTATGTGAGGTTCTGAATACATTAGGACAGTTTGAAGGATTAGTAAATTTTGATTGGTTGAACAGATTTAAAATGGGATTGGGGCTGAATGAACAGAAAAAAATTATAAGTTTCAGTAACAATCCGTATCTCAAAAACTCAAATCTTTTAGGTGCACTTTTTGAGGTAATATCCAATGAGAACGTAATCCTTTTAAAGTACCATACATTTACTAACAGTCGTATAAAGGAGATATTATTTCATCCATATTTGCTTAAGCAATACAACAACAGATGGTTTCTACTAGGAGCGGCCGATAATGACAAGGAAATTCTTACATTTGCTCTTGACAGAATTGACGGTTTTGAGATAAAACCTCAGTTAAATTATTATGAATTCCCTACCGATGTAGAAGAACAGTTTGAAGATATAGTAGGAGTTACATTTCCGAAGAAAGGTAAAATAGAGACTATAGTATTTTGGGCTTCAGAGAACAGTTACAATTACATACAGACAAAGCCTATTCACGGCTCTCAAAAAATTATAAATAACAAGGAAGAAGAAATCAACTATAGGGAGAAATATACTTTACCAGAGGAAGGTCATTTGATAAAACTTAAATGTATAGTTAACTATGAACTAAAAAGAGAGTTAATGTCTTACTTTGATGAAGTTATCGTATTAGAGCCTGAGATACTCAGAAATGAGTTATCTGCAACCATAAAAAGAATGAACGAAAAATATTTTTCTATGCGAAAATAGGCTTCGCATAACTGCCTTACCTTTGCATCAGAAACAAAAAAATATACGAATATGAAGAGAATTTTGAACAGCAGTATAGCCAATGAAGTAAAGAACATCGTAGTTAACTTTGCATCAAAATATAGAGGGGTCCTTCAATATACAGAAACTATGAATGCATTGGTTGCGTCTTTATATGTAATCAAGAGAGGCAATGAGGCTAAAACTGATGTAGTTCGTATCCTTGAACCAATCATTGTAAATCTAGAGGAGTGTTTCGAGAATAAAGAGCTTTCTATACTACTTGATAATTATCAAGAGGTAGTTGAATATGCTTTGGACTATTATAATAGCTCTATACAGGGGAAATCTGCAGCGATAATTAGCCAGCCAAAGGAACTTACTACATTCATTAATGAAATGATGGATATTGAATCTGGTTCTAAAGTGTATCTTCCATTTGCCGGTCTAGCCACAGAAGCTATAGAATTAGAAAACTGTAATATCACTGGAGAGGAAATGTCTTTGACAGCATGGGCATTAGGACAAATATTATTAGATGCCTATGATGTGAAGAATGATATAGTCATCGGAGACTCGTTTGATAATTTAGCAAATTTAGATAAATCAAATGACTGCATTATTTTTAATCCTCCTTTTGCAATAAAGTATAGAGAAGATTCTTTATCGGAAATAGATGCCGTAAAATCAGCCTTTAATAATAAGCTGAAAGACGGAGGATGGATGTGTTGCGTGTTGTCACAAGGATTCCTCTTTAATTCTGGGAAAGACAAACAGTTAAGAGAATATCTTATAGATAACGGTTATCTGAGAAGTGTTATTCTTATGCCTAAGATATTTGCTCCCATAACTTCAATTAATCCTATAGTTTTGGTTATAGAGAAAAAGAAATCTGATAACTTTATACTAGTAGATGGAACAGAGTTTTCGGTAAGAAATAAAGTCAATAATGGGACTTTATTAAAAGCATCATCATTATTGGAAGCCATTAAAACCTTCGATGAGAAGTATTGTAGAGTACTTACATCAGCAGAACTTTCGGAAGATTACAATCTCTCTCCAACCAGATATATATATAGATTGCCTAAAATCAAGGCAAATGAGACACTATACAAACTTAAAGATATCGTTTCATTTGTAGGAAACAGATTGATAGGAAAAGATGCGCAAAAGAACATAGCTTTTGGCATAAAAGAATTGTCAGATAATTACCTGAATTGTGATGTTGTAAAATCTGACATAGAAGCAAAACCTCGCTTTGTCTATAGTTTAACAGAGTCATGTTTAACAGCCCAACCTTTATTTGAAAAAGTAAAGATTGGTAAACTTGAAATAGCGGAAGAAACGAACATAGGAGCTTATCAAGAGACTTTTTTCTTTCAGCCTAAAAAAGAAATCATAGAAGAAACATACCTTCTTAAGGCTCTTGTGTCTGATTATGTCATATCTCAGGTGAAAGCCTTTAGTAAAGGTACCACAATAAAACGTTTGTCCAAAGAGGATTTCCTAAATTTGATGATACCTGTACCTTCTATTGATATTCAAAAAGAAGAACTGATGTCAGGGTTAGACAGTGAGCTGAAACTAAAGAATGAACAAATAAGGAAGGATTATGCAGCATACGTGAAAGACGTGCACGTAAAAAAGCACGCAATTGGTCAGATGATGTTTGGACTCAACAATAGCTGGTCATTACTGGATGACTTAAGGAAAGAATATCATGGAAATCTTAATGAGAATACCATTATAGGAGAAGGCGAAGACAGGATGAGTATAAAAGAGATTTTGGATAGTGTAGGACTAGGTATAATGAGAGTAAGTAAAGCAATCGAATCGTTTACTGTAGGAGAAGATATTATGTACAAAGAAGAAGACCTTGCTTTGGCGCCATTCTTTGAAAATTACTGCAATACCCACAAAAACCATCTTTATTCAATAACTTTTCAGGCACCAGAAGGAGAATATGCAGATAAAGATTTACCTGTAGTTGAATTTGACGAGAATGATATGCCAGTAAAAATTTCAGACACAGACTTTATTCTGAAGAAAGGTGATCCTATTTCTATTGTCAAGTTCTCAAGTAGCGCACTTGAAAGAATTTTAGATAACATCTGTGCTAATGCCGTAGCATATGGATTTGTGAATAGAGATATGCATAACAACAATATACGTATAACACTTGAAACCCAAGATAACAGTTATATTGTTTGTGTATCAAACAATGGTATGCCAGCAAATGAAAAACTCGATTCCAAGGAAATCTTCGATTACGGTGTAACAACATCGATCAGTCGAGGCGAACACTCAGGTATAGGTTGCTATGAGATTAAAAAACTGATGGAAAGATTTGGAGGAAAAGTAGAATTTGTCAATGATCCAGATAGCGAATACCCTGTGACATACAAACTAATTTTCAATAATACAAACATTCTTTTCTCATATGATGGGAAAGAATAAAAATGGAAAGTTATGAAACAAATAAATGTATTGTGGATAGACGACCAGAATCAAAGTGAAGATTGTAAAACTTTCAGATTAAAAATGTCTCGAAATGGCATAAAGCTTATACCCTTTCAGGACTGGGAAACAGGGAAGAAGTACCTGATTAATCACCGTGATGAAATATCAGCAATAGTATTAGACTGCTATTGTAAGTTGAACAGCAATGATATAGAAAATCCGAAGTTCCTAAAGAATGTAATATCAGAAATTGAAGGTTTGACTACTAAATATGGGAAATTATTCCCATGGTTTATATTACCAGCCGGGAATAAGGAGAACTTTTCAACTATTATGGAGTATAGTGTATCCGATAGCAGAGAAAGGTGGGATAAAGATTGGAAGCAAGTTTATTATAGTAAGTTCAATATTGATAACATAGAAAAGCTATACTCTAATATCCTAAATGTAGCGACCCTGGAAAGAACATATAAGATAAGAGAGGTATATAAAGATGTCTTTGATATATTGGATTCAGATAATTTTGAGAAGGGCTCTTCATCAATCCTACTGAAAATTCTCAGACCTCTACACTATTCAGATGAACAAGCTGGATTTGATTCATTTCTACATTATAACCAACTACGTCAGTTTGTGGAAAAAATGTTTAAGACTTGTTATAACCAGGGATTATTGCCTGATGAGTGTTTTAAAGGTGAATCTGTTAACTTATGGGAATCTTATAACTATCTTAGTGGAAATGACTTAAAGCACAACAATATAAGATACGGCGAAAAAGGAGAAAGCGTATTACCGGATATATACTCTAAAGTCATTGGACAGATTCTTTTTGTCTCAAATGAGTTTTCACATTCTATTAAATCTGAATATGTTGAGCTGACTGATGAAGAAACAACATATGTAAGACGTTTTTTTGAGGAAATTGGAACATCCTACTTCTTATTCGGCTATGCACTTCAACTATGTGATATTGTAA
>CAQBGY010000029.1:567-20776 GCA_948759685.1 uncultured Eubacterium sp. | reverse complement strand
GTGTGCTCTTCCGATCTTCTTCGACTAAATCATCTGTTTTGTCGAAGAAATGCAGAACAAGGATTCCAGAATTATCTTAATTAATAAAAAAAATGAAGGAGTCTCTAGTGCTAGAAATGATGGAATTAAAATTGCCCGTGGCAAATACCTATTTTTTGTAGATAGTGATGATTATATTGATGTTGAAACAATTTCAAAAATGTATGAAAGAAAAGTTAATGGTAAGTGTGAATTGGTAGTTTGTGGGTTTGAATCTATTTTTCAGAATCGGGAAAAGAATGTTTTTTCTCCGTATCAACACAATGTTGTGTTAAGTATCAATGAGTATCTTCTTAAAATGTCAGAGTATTTGTACAGTGTTTATTATGGTGCATTATGGAACAAATTATATGATGCAGACATTATTACAAGCAATAATATTTTATTTGAACAACAGGTCTCGTATGCAGAAGATTTCCTATTTAATATTAAGTATCTGGAATATGTAAATACAATTGGTGTAATACCGGAATGTTTATATAAATATTATCAGGACGCTGAAAATTCTTTGACAAAAAACAGAGACGAATGGATATTATGGGAACTGGCGGAAGACCGGTTAAAAAAATGTATCAATTTATATAAAAAATATAATGTATATGATAAATGTAAAGAAAATTTATGTACAGCGCTATCTAATGAATTGATAGGACCTACATATTATATTGTTAACAACCATGAAATTGGGGTTAAAGAGTCAGTTAATAACATTAAAAAAATATATAGTGATGAGATAATAAAAGAATCGGTATATATGACAAATAAACCTACAATGGTTCATCGTATTGCAAAAGCAGCATATAAAACAAATAGTTATACACTGTTTTATATATTGATGAAAGTTTGGGTAGAAATACAAAAAATAAAAAAATAGGTGAATAAATGATGAAAACAGCAATTCTTACGATTACTGGGGGAGAAAACTTTGGAAACAGACTGCAGAATTATGCATTGCAGGAGATTTTAAAAAGTTATTCAGAAACGGTACATACAATTAAAAATTATACAAAAGCAGAAGCCGAATACAAAAAAAGTACGCAATTTAAGAAAAAAATTAAATGGTTTATAGGAACAGTAGCTTACTATCTTCCTATAAATAAAAGTTTGTTTAATGAGTGGTATAGACAAAAGATATTTGATAAGTTTAATCGCAGTCATATAAATATTAGCCCTTTTGTTATCTCAAAGGATAATGTGCCTAAAAATCTTGCAGCATATTATGATTATTTTGTCAGTGGAAGTGATCAGGTTTGGAATCCACATTATTTATTTAATTCTCATGTTGAATTTATGGATTTCGCACAGAAAAATCAAAGAGTTAGTTATGCGGCAAGTTTTGGTGTAGATGAGATACCTGATGACAGAAAAGAAGACTATAAGAGATGGTTAAAAGAAATTCCTTCTATTTCGGTAAGAGAAGGACAAGGTAGAGAAATTATCAGAATGTTGGCTGATATTGAGGCAGAGGTTGTTTTAGACCCGACTTTATTATTTACCCAAAAGCAGTGGTTAAAGATTTCTAAACGACCAAAATGGTTAAAATACGATAACTATATTTTAGCATATTATTTAGGAGAAAATTCTGAAAACGTCAATCAATCCGTAAAAGAAATTTCAGAAAAATACAACCTTCCGGTTATCAGAATGAATCAGAAGGGTTTAAAAAAAGAATATAGTACCTCACCAGAAGAATTTTTGTATTTGATGGCACATTGTAATTTGTTATGTACTGATTCTTTTCATGGAATTATATTTGGTTATCAGATGAATAAGCCGGTGGTTATTTATGATAGAGCTTTAATGGCTGGAGAGGTTTCTATGAATTCCAGAATGGCAACGATACAGGAATTACTGGGAGTAGAGCATAGAGGGATTCACAATTTGGATATTAATAATAGTAAAGAATTATTTAATTGTGATTACACAAATTCAAACAAGCGCATTGAGAAAGAAAGATTGAAAGCTCACGCATTTATAAAAAGAGCATTGAGGGTTTAATATGATTAAAGATTTAGTTACAGTGATGATTCCCTGTTTCAATGGAGAAACATATTTAAATAAGTGTTTTGAGTGTTTAATGAATCAGGATTATAAGCAAGTACAGTTAATTGTAATTAACGATGGTTCAACGGATGGTAGCGAAAAAATTATTTTAAGTTATAAAGAGAAAATAGAGAAAAAAGGATGGCAGTTTTTGTATCTGTATCAAAGTAATGGCGGTGCTGCTGCAGCGATTAACAATGGATTAAAATCAGCATTAGGAGAGTATATTATGCTTTATGATGTCGATGATATTTTATACCATGATAACATTAGTAAAAAAGTTAAATGTTTTAAAGCCGATGAGGAATTAGGTGTGGTTTTAAACAATGGATATTTTCTTAATGAAAAAAACGGTACAAGAAATCTTTTTGCCAATGACAAAGAGTATATCGGGAAACAGGGATTATTTAATGCACTTTTATTTGAGCATGCTTATAACTGGCCCGGGTCATATATGGTTAGAGCAGAGATGTTATTTAAGCAACTGAATAATAAGAAGATATTTATATCTCCTTATGGACAGAATCTTCAGATACTATTACCAGTGGCTTATTTTTATAAAGTAGAAATTATTGAACAACCTTTAATGGATTATTTGGTTCGGGAAAATTCTGTTTCACATACAGGAGACATACATAAACAGTTAGAGTTGCAAAAAGGTTTTACGTTAAATAGAACAGGTACTATAAAACTGATGAAGATAGAGGAATGTGTGAAAAAACAATTATTGACTCAAATAGATATTTGGAACAGTAGGAAGTGTTTTATTTTTGCATATAATCATGGCTTAGTTGATGAAATGAAAAATATGAAAAATCATTTGAGTCAGTGTTCTGCATTTACAAAAAAAGATAGAATTCGATATATCGTAAGTAAAAATTCTCTCTTAAAAAAAATATATGAAGGATTACATAAAATAAAAAATAGGAGTATATGAATGATAAATATTTCTGATAAGAGAAAGTGTACAGGATGTGCGGCATGTTTTAATATATGCCCATTTCATTGTATTGAAATGAAAGAGGATGAAGAAGGGTTTATTTATCCCATTGTGAATCAAGATGAGTGCAGAGAATGTGGGTTATGTAATAAAGTTTGTCCTGAACTTAACGTTAAAAGATGTAAGAATGAGTTTAATAATGTTTATGTTGCTTCAAATAAAGATAAGCAAGTACTTCAAAAGAGCTCTTCCGGTGGTATATTTTATGAATTGGCAAAGAATATTCTAACAAATGGTGGAGTAGTATATGGTGCTGCATTCGAAGAAAATAATATTTTGAACCATATAGAGGTGTCAGACATAAATCATTTAAAAAAATTGCTAAAGTCAAAATATATTCAAAGCAACATAAATGATGTTTATAAAAAGATAAAGGAAAATATAAAAAATGATAAGTATGTTTTGTTTTGCGGTACACCATGCCAGGTTTCGGGATTGAAAAAATATTTGGACAAGGATTACGAAAAGCTAATTTTGGTTGATTTTATATGTCATGGTGTTCCAAATCAAAAATTGTTTCAAAAATATTTGGACGATATAAGAACATTTTGTAATGAAACTAGTCAAATAAAGAAAATAGATTTTCGCTCTAAAGATTTAAATTGGGAAAAGTTTGGTATGAAAATTGAGTTTGAGTCTGGCAAGATTTACTCAAATGATGGAAATACAGATTATTGGATCAAGAGTTTTCTTCAGGATATTATGTTGAGACCGTCATGTTATAACTGTGCAAACAAGGGGATTGATAGAAATAGTGATATTACACTGGCAGATGCATGGGGAATAGAACAATATAATAGTGCATTCTATAATAAACAGGGAACTTCATTAGTTGTTGTCCATACGTTAAAAGGTCAAAACAAAATAGAAGAGATCAAGTCTTGTATTATGATAGATAGTGTGGAAGAAGACTTTATTAAAAAACATAATGTAAATACGTATTATAGTGCAATAGCTGATAGAAGGAGAAAGCAGTTTTTTTTACATATTAATAAAGGATATGGATTTAAAGAATGTGTTGATAAGGTCATTGGTATTGATTTTCTAACAAGAGTAGAAAGAAAAATAAAAAGAAAAAAGTGATGGTTAGCATGAAGTTTCACTTGCCTAGGACGAGTTTGTGTGTTTACAGACGCTTTCTATTTTGATAAAATATATTTTTAAAAGTTTTTCTATTGGAGGTTTTATGAAGTATGTTAAGTATGGAATAATGACATTATTCCTTATATCTATAATAATTTATATAGCGATTTGGTACAAAGATAAAAGTAATGTGGATAGTACAGTACCTGTTATTCAAATGAGCCAGAATCAAATAGAAGTATCGGTGAAAGATAAAAAAGCTCTTTTAAAAGGAGTTATTGCAAAAGATGCAAAAGATGGAGATATTACAAATAAAATTGTTGTGGAATCAATTTCCAAATTTGTTGATAAAAAAGAACATATTTGTAATGTAACATATGCTGTGTCTAATTCGGGAGGACATGTTGCAAAGGCTTCTAGAAAAGTAAAATTTATTGATTATACATCACCACGATTCGTATTAAAAAAACCACTATGCCTTGAAACCGGGTCTGATACAGGTGTAGAGGATATTATTGGTGCAAAAGATATAATTGATGGAGATATCAGTAATAAGGTCAAGATATTATCCAGCGATATTTCAACAAATATTTCTGGTGACAATACGGTTACAGCTCAGGTGACTAACAGTCTGGGGGACACTGTTAAGTTAAAGGCAACAGTTATTATAAAACAGCAAAATAATATCAGTCCGACCATTCAGTTGAAGAAAAATATTGAGTATATTAAAAAGGATGAAGAGTTTGATGCAAAAAGCTTTATAAAGTCAGTAGAAGACATTGATGGAAAGAGCATGGAAATTGGTAGCGTTAAAATAAAGAGTTCTTCTGTAAAGACAAATAAGGTTGGATGTTATACTGTAGAGTATAGTGTGGTCGATCATAATGGGAACGAAGGAACTGCCTACTTAACAGTCATGGTGGAGGAATAGTCATGAAAAAAGGAATTAATTTAAGAAATATCGATTTATTTAGTTTATTAAAAGACTTAATAAGAGGATTCTGGATTATTATGATAGTCGCTGTGATGGGTACAATAGTTACGCATGCTTATATTAAATCCAGTTTTGTTCCTCAATACACAAGTTCTTCGATTTATGTTGTAACACCAAAGCAGAGTTCAGGATATGTTTATACAAATAAACGTCTGGCACAAAGTGTTATTACTGTTTTTCAGAATTTATTAAATTCAGATATTATGAAAAACAGGATAAGGAGTGATTTACATTTGAAAGATTTGGATATAACTATGTCTGTTTCTTTAATTGAGGAGACAAACCTTATGAAAGTTTTAGTGACAACAGGTGATCCAATTATCTCCTTCAGGGCTATTCAGGCAATCATGGACAATTATTCTGAGTTATCAGGATATCTTACTTCAGATGCAGTTTTTGATCAATTGGAGGCTCCAAATGTTGCTACTCATCCGGATAATTCCTTAACTCCAAGAAAAAAATCTGTTACTATGGGAATAATATGTGGTTTTTTTACAATGTTACTTTTGGCAGCACTCAGTATTATGAGAAGAACTATTAAAACAGAAGCTGCGGTGGAAGAACAGCTGGAGACAAACCTATTGGGAACTATTTACCATGAAAGAAAAAATCGTACGGTAAAGGCGAAAATTGTTCAGAGTGTAAAGGCTCTTTTAATTACCAGCCCGATTATAACAACAAAATTTATTGAGTCAATTAATAATATTAGAATTAGAATTGAGTATGAGAATGAAAGAAATCAAAATAAAAACACAGTTTTGATATCCAGTGTTTGTGAAAATGAAGGAAAATCTACAGTAGCTTTAAACATAGCATTGTCGTTAGCAAAAGAAGGTAAAAAGGTCATTGTTATCGATGCAGATATGAGAAAACCGGCAATGTATAAGATGTTGGATATTCCAAAAACAGAAGTGGTAGATATGATTAAACTTCTTCAGGGCGAATGTGGTTTAGATGAAGTTATGTATCATGATGACATTGGAATTGACTTAATTATGCCTATTAAAGGACATTCAAGTACTTATGAATTTATGAAATCAGGAGCTATGAAAGATCTTATCAGGAAATGTAAAAAAATGGCGGATTATGTAATTATCGATACGCCGCCTATGTCAATGGTATCAGATACGGAAGCATTAGTCGATTTAGTAGATTTATCACTTTTGGTTATACGACAGGATTTTTCTTATGAAAGGGATATTATTAACTGTATTAATGTCATGAATGATGCAGAATGTAAATTTTTGGGATGTGTATTAAATGATTATAAAGTTTTAAAGATGAAGGATAAAAATAGTGTATTTCATATGTTAGAGGAAAGGGTGGTAGAAGTTTATGACGAATAGTTATAATGAATCGGTTAATAATGGAAAAGAACCAATAAACCTTTCCCAGATTGTGGCTAGTTTTTTAAAGGCTTTTAAAAAATTATGGTGGATTATGGTAGCCTTTATGATTGTTTTTGCAGTGTTAGGTTACAGGAGCTATAAAAAACATTATGTTCCAAGTTATGAAACAAAGGCTACTTTTTCTATTACTGCACCACAATATGATGGTTCGGAGGATAAGACTTATACAAATAACAGCCAATTGGCTTCTATTTTAAGTGTAAGTTTTGGTTATTTAATTAATAATGAGTTATTTTATGAAATTATAAAGCAGGATTTGGGAGTAAATTACATGCCGTCGGTCATAACAGTATCAGCGGTACCAGATACAAACATTTTAAGTATTGTTGCGTCTGGTTCAGATGCGGAAATGAATTATAAAGTGATTCAATCTGTGCTAAAGAATTATGGCAGTGTGGCAGATTTCGTAATTGGAGACACCCAGCTTGATGTATTGGAAGAACCAGTGGTTGTTGATAATCCAATGAATCCGTATAATCCAATGGATTATACTATTATGTTCGCATTAATTGGAATGTTTATTGGAGTAATTCCAAGTATTGCTTATGCCTTTTTTGTAAAAACAATTAGAAATAAAGAGGATGTTGAAAAACAGTTGAATGTAACGTTTCTTGGCAGTTTACCAGGGATAATTTTAAATGGAAAGAATAAAAATTTAAAAAATTGTTCTATTTTAAATAAGGAAGTAGGTTTCAGATATTTAGAGGCAATGCGTTCTATTAACTCAAGATGCGAGAAGGAGTTAGAAAAAAATGATTACAAGGTTATTCTTGTCACTAGTACATTAGATGGTGAAGGAAAGAGTACTTTTGCACTAAATCTTGCTTATTCACTTTCTAAAAGTCAGAAGAAAGTTATGCTTATTGATGGGGATTTGAGAAAGCCGACTTTGCATAGTATGATTGACCAGAAGATTAATAGTTATAAGATGGAGGATTTTCTGGAAAAGAAAATTAAAAGTAGTCATGCTATTGTAAATATAGAAGGGACCAGAGTGCTGGCATTGGCGCCAAGTGAGTCCTCAAAAGATGTGCCAAAGTATCTCAATTCTACACAAATGAAGCACTTTATTGAAGAGAGCAGAGATGTAGTCGATTATGTTATTATTGATGCTCCGCCATGTAGTGAACTGTCTGATGCGGCAATATTGGCGAAGTACAGCGATGCAATGGTATATGTAGTTAAGGAAGATTTTGTTAAAGTAAATAAAATTATTGATACTTTACAGGAGTTTTCTTATACAAGAGTTCCTATTCTTGGTTGTGTATTAAATAATACAGAAGGTAAATTAAATCTTGCTTATGGATATGGCAAGCATTATGGATACGGAAAACACTATGGCTATGGTTACCGAAAGGGATATGGAAGCAAATATTATGGTAAATATGGATATGGTTATGGCAGTTATGGTAATTCTTATGGAACTTATGGTCACGTATCGGATAAGGAATTTAGAAATAAAGAGCGGAGTGTTTCAAAGAAGATTCAGTTAGAAACAACAGAAGAACAGAGAAAAGCTTTACAGGAAGAAAGAGAAGCTTTATTAAAAGAAGAGAGTAATAAGAAAACAAAAACTGAAGCGGAGAAAGAAGCACAAATAAACTCTCTTAGTAAAAAAATCGGAAAATAAATAACGAAAGGAAGTTCCATCAGGTGATGGAACTTCCTTTGTTATATAGGCAGATGCTAACTTAATCCGCATATATGAAATATTTTCTCAGTTTTAGAAATATTTGATTCTGTAATGGAGGACATATGGTGTATACTCTGTTTCGTTTTTTTATTATAGTTAAGTAAACGTGTAAAATTTAGTCGTATCCAATATAGAGGTAAAAAGTATTTGTGCTTTTTTAAAAACGCACCATAATAGTTTATCATTATTGTACTGTTAGGAAAAACTTTTTTACGATAAGAGAGTTTATGATCTCCTCTCGTAACAATGTGATTTGTTTCCTGTTGTTTTTTTGTGCCAAAAGCACCACCAGCAAAAACATATTCCGCAATCATTTCCATGTCTTCTTTTGAAAAATTAATGGTATTTTTGTTATTAAACCAATAACGTACAAGAGCCTGCATTGTTTGATTAAATTTATATAGGTTTATTTTTAATAATTCGTTTTCTATATAACTCCAGTCCATCGGTTTAAAAGTCAGATTCATTACGTATATATCCAGAATATGATTCAGTCCGATCCCGCCGTTCTTAAAATGTTTTGCCATGTGAATAATATGATAGATATAGAAATCTTCTAAATTCATTTTATATTCATGTTTGTCATTCGAACATTTTTCCCAAATGTCTTGTAAATATTCATACCATTCAGAGTATCCCATATCTATTAAATGGGGCTGCATTTCGATTTTAATATTATTGACAGGATTGATATAAGCAGTATCTTTGGCACCTTTTTGTAAAATTTTATATCCAAGGTTTTCAAAAATGGTATCAAGAGTTTTAAAATCAGTACCACGGAATAAAATGTCTATATCGCTCATGCGGCGCATAAAAGTGTCAGGATAGTAATGTTTGATGATACTTCCTTTTAATAAAATAAAGTCAATCTTCTGCGAATTAAAAACAGATTTAAGATGCTCTGTCTCATAAGAACGATTTGCATCTAAGACTAAATTTTGTTTATACATCAACATATATGACTCCATATGTAAAATTGTTTGAATATAATCTTTTGGCAGTTTTATAATAGCGAAACAGAGAATAGGAATAATTTTATGTTTTTTTGCTAGTTGATATATGATATTCCAGTCTATTGTTGTATCCGGAGTTTTTGGAGTTTCCTTTTCAATAGCACATTTTAATAAATATATAATATAGTTCGTTTCGTTTTGATAATGCATAATATCTCCCTATAATATTTTTCAAAAAATGGGATGTGAACTAGTGAGTTTAGAACAACATCCCGTTAACATACAATTTAATTATCCCTTGGCATAGGAATGCCACGATGTTCTACTGAAGTAGAAAAAACGATCTGTGTTTTGGTACTTCCAAAGGTCTGAAGGTCACCAATAAAGTGATCCAGCTCTTCGGTGCTCTTAAACATTACTTCTATTAACATCGCGTAATCTCCAGTTACACAATTGCACTCAACAACGTTTGTACATTCTTTTATGTATGGATAAAAGTCTTTTTTCTGATCAGGATTTACTTCGAGGTTAATAAAAGCTTTAATATGATAACCTAACTCTGCGGGATTGACCTTTGCAGTATAACCTGTAATTATTCCAGCCTGTTCCAGACGTTCAATACGTGCCGAAACAGCGGGGGATGATAAAAATACCTGACTTGCTATTGATTTTAGGGGGGTGCGGGCATTGTCATGAAGTAATTTGATAATTTGTTCATCAATATGATCTAATTCGTGTCTCATAATAGTACTCCTTTCGTATATTTTTCAGTCAAATTTAATTTTGTAAAGTAAATACTTTGCAAATATGCATTTATTATAGCACACACTTAAAAAATATAAAATAATTTTATGAAGATATTGAACGAAATGAATTTTTTGTTCTAAAATGTGAAAAATATATTTTATTTAAATAGAAAAAGGCCTGTAATATATTAACAATAATGGAATGGTATTGAAAATTTAAAAAACTTTGTTATAATTTTAACAAACATATCATACTTTTTTAAAAGGAAAGTTGTTTTACAGGGAATTGAAAGGAGAAAAGGATGGAGAATTTAATTTATTTAGCTCCGGCGGCAGGAATTATCGCTGTTATTTTTGCATTACTAAAGACTGTGAAAATAAACAGATGCGATGCGGGAAATGATAAGATGAAAGATATAGCCGGAGCGATTGCTGAAGGTGCAAGGGCATTTCTGTTTGCAGAGTACAAGATTCTAATTGTATTTGTCGTTGTACTTTTTGTGATTCTTGGATTTGGAATTGACTGGCTGACTGCAGTCTGCTTTATTGCAGGCGCAGTGTTATCCACGTTGGCAGGGTATGTAGGGATGAATGTCGCAACAAAGGCAAATGTCCGCACAGCGAATGCTGCAAAAGAAAAGGGAACGAACAAAGCTCTTTCAATCGCATTTTCCGGTGGCGCTGTTATGGGACTCTGTGTCGTAGGATTTGGTATTCTCGGATTGAGTGTAATATTGATTATCGTAATGCATACGACTGGATTTACAGAAGAAGCTGTAAGCATTCTGACGGGATTTAGTCTGGGGGCATCATCTATTGCGCTTTTTGCCAGAGTAGGTGGCGGTATCTATACGAAAGCCGCAGATGTAGGTGCAGATTTAGTAGGTAAGGTTGAAGCAGGCATACCGGAGGACGACCCACGTAACCCGGCTGTTATCGCAGATAATGTAGGTGATAATGTAGGTGATGTAGCCGGAATGGGTGCGGACCTTTTTGAGAGTTATGTAGGAGCTTTAGTTTCTGTAGTTACTTTAGCAGTGGCATCTCTGGTAGCAGGTGATGATGATTTTGGAATGGAACGTATTATCTTTCCGATTGTCATGGCAGCTATCGGTGTATTAGCATCTGTAGTCGCTACATTTTTTGTCCGTGGGAAAAAAGGCAGTGATCCACAGAGAGCATTAAATATCGGGGAATATACTGCAACTGCAATAGAAATCGCTGCTTCTGCTGCATTAAGTTACTGGCTGTTTGGACAGTTCAGGGCTTTTCTGGCAGTACTGGCAGGTCTGGTAGTAGGAACAGCTATTGGTAAGGTTACAGAAATGTACACATCAGAAAAGTATAAGAGCGTTAAGCAGATTGCGGACAGCTCGCAGACGGGTTCTGCTACCAATATTATTAGCGGGTTATCTGTTGGTATGAAGTCTACAGCTATTCCAATTTTGTTTATTGTGGCTGGTGTTCTTGTATCTTATGCGTTTCTTGGAATGTACGGCATTGCTCTTGCAGCGGTTGGTATGCTATCGACAACAGGTATGACAATTGCAGTAGATGCTTATGGACCGATTGCTGATAATGCAGGTGGCATTGCAGAAATGTCTGGACTTGATGAGAGTGTCAGGGATATTACAGATAAATTAGATGCAGTCGGAAATACAACAGCAGCGATTGGAAAGGGATTTGCGATTGGTTCTGCAGCCCTTACGGCATTGTCTCTGTTTGTTTCCTATTCTCAGGTTGCAAACCTGCCAAGTATTAATATATTATCCGCTTCTGTAGTCGTTGGACTGTTAATTGGAGGAATGCTCCCATTTATGTTTTCAGCACTTACAATGAGTTCTGTTGGAAAAGCTGCAAACAAAATGATTGAGGAAGTTCGTCGTCAGTTTGCAGAAGATAAAGGAATTCTTGAAGGTACATCAAAGCCCGATTACAAGTCATGTGTAGGTATTTCGACACAGGCAGCCCTTCATGAGATGATTGTGCCGGGAGTTATGGCAGTTGTGACACCACTTGCAGTAGGATATTTACTTGGAGCTGCAGCTTTGGGTGGAATGTTATGTGGAGCGCTAGTCTGTGGTGTTATGATGGCTATTTTTATGGCAAACTCAGGTGGAGCATGGGACAATGCCAAGAAATATATTGAAGGCGGGTTTGCCGGAGGAAAAGGCAGTGAAGCACATAAGGCAGCAGTCGTAGGAGATACCGTAGGCGATCCGTTCAAGGACACTTCCGGGCCATCTATTAATATTTTAATTAAATTGATGACAATTGTGTCATTGGTATTTGCAATGACATTTCCGGTTCAGGGATATTTGACACAGCTGTATTATTATTTGTTTAAGTAAGAAGTTTTTGAATAAGATAGGGAATGAATCATGTGAGTCATTCCCTATCTTACTTTTTTCTAAAAGGTAGAGTGAAAGCATTCTATACCTTCCCATAAAAATTTGTGCAGACTAACATCAATAGTCAATAATACAATTTAGACACATCTTTGTGTTAAATTATACACATTTAAAAATATTGAGGAGAAATATACATGGTAAAGATATTAATCGTTGAGGATGATAATGCAATTGCAAATTTAATCTATAAAAGCCTGACAGATGAAGGATATCATTGCAGATGTGCGTTTGATGGAGCACAGGGGGCAGAATATATTGAGAAAGAAAAATTTGATTTAGTTCTTCTTGACATTATGCTTCCTAAAGTGCATGGATATGAACTGCTTGAGTATCTAAAGCCAACAAATACACCGGTTATTTTTATTACTGCAAAGGGAAGCCTTGAGGATAAAATTAAAGGATTGAAATTAGGGGCAGAAGATTATATTGTTAAGCCTTTTCAAGTAGGGGAATTATTGGCAAGGGTAGAGGTTGTGTTACGCAGATATGACAAAGGCGCAAAACAGATTGTTATTGGAAACGTAAGTATTGATATGGCTTCAAGGCAGGTATTTCAAAATGGACAGGTCATAGAACTTACGATGAAAGAGTATGATTTGCTTTTAGAATTGGTAAGGAATAAAAATATAGCATTATATAGAGAGCAGCTTTATGAGAAGGTCTGGAATGAGCCGTTTACAGGAGAGACTAGAACCTTAGACTCACATATTCAGCGAATCAGAAGAAAACTTCACTGGGATGATAAAATAAAGACGGTATTTCGCATTGGATATAGATTGGAGGATTAATATGCATTTCTTTGCAAAAATTTTTCTGTGTGGAACAATCGTACTTAGTATGACATTTTTATTTTCCGGTTATTATTTTATGAATTATTCTTTTGAAGAAAATCTGGAAAAAGAAAAAAATCTGGTTATCAGTCAGTATCAATATGACAAATTTACAATTCAGACCCGTTTACTTTCTGATGAGAATTTGTATGAAGAATTATTACAAAAAAACAGCAAAGTCACGTTACAAAGATTGTTAGAGGATGTTGAGGCAGTCTCAGCCTTTTACTCAGATAATAAAAAAGTTTTATACTCAAAAATACAAAATATAAATAAATCTTTTATAAAAGAGTTATCTGACAGCACACAAAATTATAAATATTATCAGGAAGAGGATCGTTATTATTTGCTTATAGGTAGTATGATAGACCAAAATCATAGATTTTACTTTATCACGAAAACGGATATATCAGGAGTTTTGGAGCAACAGAAAAGTCTGCAAAAGCAGTTTTATAAAATTTATGGTATCGCTCTTGGAACAGGTGTGATACTTTTATTTATTTTATCTGTTATTGTGACAGTACCTCTGAAAAAAATAACCGAGGCTGCAAACAGAATGGCAGGGGGTTCTTATAGTGAAAGAATTCATATAAGAGGAAATGATGAAATAGGAAAATTATCCAGAAGTTTTAATGTGATGGCAAATGCAGTGGAAGACAGAATGAAGGAACTGTCTGAGCAGTCAGAACGCAAAGAAGAGTTTGTCGAAAATTTTGCTCATGAACTGAAAACGCCATTAACATCAGTCATTGGATATGCGGATATGATATACCAGCGTGATATGTCCAGAAAAGAAATAAAAGAAGCAGCATGGTTTATATGGAATGAAGGGATGCATTTAGAAGCTTTGTCCCATAAACTTATGGATTTGACAATTTTAAATAAACAGAAATTTATGTTGTGGGATATGGGAGCGGAAGAAGTGCTCGGAGAGATTTTAAAAAGTCTGCAGCCTGTTTTGAAGAAAAATAACGTTATAATTGAGACGAAAATTGAAAACGCATATATCAAGGCAGAGTATGATTTGTTAAAGATGTTATTGTTTAATCTGATTGATAATGCAATCAAAGCAGATGCAGATTTCATAAAGATGTCAGGAACAATTAAGGAAGAACGCTATGAAATTGCTATCGAGGATAATGGAGCAGGACTGGCAGAAGAAGAACTGGACAAAGTTACTGAACCTTTTTATATGGTTGATAAGTCGCGTTCGAGGAGAAAACATGGAGCAGGACTGGGTCTGGCACTGGCAGCGAAAATTGTGGAGATTCATGGCAGCCGTCTGTATTTCGAAAGCGAGCAAGGAAAAGGATGCAGAGTCAGTTTCTTTATAATGTGCCAGAAAGGCGGTGAAAAGGATGAAAAATAAGGTTTCTATAATATTGGTTTTTATAATTACTTTGTTGGTATCAGTTGGGGGATTGTTTGTTATGCAGCAAAGATTAGACACCCATAGTACAGGGGTGTTAAATGAAAAGCTAAATAGTAAGGAAACGATATTCCGTGCAAATAGTGAAGAAGAATTAAAAAAGAAATATTTAACAGAAAAAGAATTAGTTGAAGTAGTGTATAGCATGAAATATGAACAAAATAGAAGAACTCATGAACCGGTAAAAGGGCAGTTATCAATGAATCAGGCAATTAATAAAGGAGAAGCGTGGGCAGAAAAGATATTTTCTATACAGATTAAGAATTATAAAAAAATTAGTGCAAATTTATTCACGAATGATCCGGCAGGAATCAATAAAATATCTGAAATATTATACGGTTTTTGGAAGGTCAGGCTGGAAACGGATGATCTGATGATACAGATGAGCGTTCATAGTGTTACGGGTCAGTTGCTGGAAATCGAGGTTTATTCTTATAACAAACAATTAAAATCAAGTTATAAAAATCCTGAAAAAATATTAGCAGAATATGTAAGTTCATTAAATATGAAGAGTGACACCTGTGTTTATTATACAGAAAATGCAATGTATGAAAAAATGACTGTTGGAGATTTGAATGCGGTTATTGAAATAGGAAGTATTCAGGTTTCGACAAAAAGCAGGAAATATGATTTTGATGGAGTGATGACGTTACATCTGGTAGCAGGGACTTTTCATTAGAACAGAAAAATTATTTACAAGTATAACACAATTCTTCTGAAAGTTGATGACATCTTCCTGATATGCTCTGTATGAAATAAAAATTTTATATGAGTATAAGGAGTATGGGTCATGGCAAAATATTTTTATGAAGGAAATTTAAATGAACAGGAGAATTATCATAAAAAAGGACAGATTGAGTATTATATCCGCGGAACAGTAAAAGTAAATGGAAGAGTATATGAGCGTTATGGAATAAAGACACACTTTATTGAAGTATATGAGGATTATATTGAATTAATCAGACAATATGTCGTGCCTTTTATAGAAAATGGAGACATATTAAGTATCAGTGAGAAGGTTATTTCCATATGTCAGGGAAATATTAAAAAAATGAAAGATGTTCATGTATCCCGGTTTACGAAAGTAATCAGCCGGTTTGGAAAAAAGACAGTGAGTGGTATAGGAATTACGGAACCGTACAAGTTACAGTTGATGGTTGATATGAATGGCTGGGGGAAAATTCTTCTGGCAGGAGCTGTGGGACTGCTTGGGAAACTTGTTGGGAAAAGAGGGATATTTTATAAGATTCTAGGTGAAGAGACATCTGGAATAGATGGATTTTACAGCCATTCCGCTTTTGAACAATATCATAATATGGCGGTACTTATGCCTAGGGAACCTGACAGGGTATGTAATGAGATATACGAAAAATGTGGAATACCGGCAATGATAGTGGATGCCAATGATATCAGTGTTGATATACTTGGAAAATCAGGGGTGTTAGAAGAAATCACGGATGAGGAATTGTCAGATTATATTGAAGATAATCCGGCAGGACAGGATGATGAATTGACGCCATTTATAATTATCCGGGATATTACAGGAAAAACTCCACAGCCATATACACCAAAAAAGCCGAAAGATATTACAAAAAGTTAATTGTTTATTCATACATTATGTGGATAAATGCGATAGAATATATTACACGGTGCAATAAAGAATAAAAATATATTGACATGGGTTATCACATATGATAACTTAAGAGAAAGGAGATTAATATTTACAAAGTTAGGCATTATATAAAAAATAACGGGAGATGCCCTATTGAGGAATTCCTGATAAATTTGGAACCAAAGCTGAGAGCAAAAGCTTTTCATGATATAGAAATATTACAGGAATATGGAACACGGTTAAATGGATCATATATGAAAAGTATTAAAGGGAAAAAGTATAAAGGTTTGTATGAATTACGAATCAAGTTTTCAAATGATATTGCAAGGATATTCTATTTTACATATTATAATCAAGAGATAATATTATTAAATGGATTTATAAAAAAGACCATGAAAACGCCTAAAAGAGAATTAGATAGAGCTAAGAGATATATGGATGATTTTATCAGGAGGAGAGAAAATGGATAAGTCGAGTATTTCCATGGAGAATTTAAGAGAAAGATTATTTCAGGATGAAGAATTTAAAAAGGAATATGAGAAATTAGGACCGAGATATGAATTGGTTTCGCTCATCATTAAAACCAGGCTTGAACAAAATCTTACTCAGGAAGAATTGGCTAGACGAATTGGAACAAAAAAATCAAATATTTCACGGTTGGAAAGTGGGAAATATAATCCAAGTCTTGATTTTATTATTAAAGTAGCTGAAGCTTTTGGGAAAAAAGTAAAGTTAGATTTTTTCTAATTAATAATGCACCTGCATATATTTAAATAAATATGTGCAGGTGTTTTTTATGCAGATTTATGTAGTAACAGCAGGAGATAATGTAGATAAAATCGCAGAACAGTTTGGTGTCGGTGTAGAGTCGTTGATTTATGATAACCAGCTGGTGGCTCCGTACAGACTGGCAGTGGGTCAGGCTTTATTAATAGATGATGGAGGAATCAGAGAAAATAGAAAGAGTGCATATTTCAGAGGATTCGCATATCCTTTTATCAGTCAATATGTTTTAGAGCAGACGTTAGCATCGTTGTCAGAACTGGCAGTGTTTTCATATGGTTTTACAAGAGAGGGAAATCTGATTTCACCGGCTTTGGATGATACTTTTATGATAGAGGCATCATTGAGAAACAGAGCGGAACCAATATTGACACTTACTCCCTTTGATGCATCCGGTAAGTTTAGTAATGAATTAATCTCAGCAGTCATTAACAATCCTGATGCAGTAAATACTTTGATTGGGGAATTGCTTCAGACAATGCAGGAAAAAGGATTTTTAGGAGTAGATATTGATTTTGAATATATAAAAGCACAAGATAGAGATACTTTTGTAGAGTTTGTGAGAAGTGTTACGGAAACGATGAATGCGAATGGCTATTCTGTGTCAGTGGATCTTGCTCCAAAAGTAAGCGCTGATCAGCCGGGTTTGTTATATGAGGGTAAGAATTATGCGGCGTTGGGAGCGATTGCCAATAGTGTTTTGGTAATGACTTATGAGTGGGGCTATACTTACGGACCTCCAATGGCAGTTGCGCCAATTAATAAAGTGCGCCAGGTGTTAGATTATGCAGTGACAGAGATTGAATCGACAAAAATTAATGTGGGAATCCCCAATTATGGATATGACTGGCCGCTTCCTTATGAGAAAGGAGTTACAAAAGCAAAAACATTGGGAAATATAGAGGCAGTCCAGCTGGCGATTAGCAAAGGAGCAGAGATACAGTTTGATGAGGTGGCGATGAGTCCGTATTTTCGCTATACAGATAATGGGGTAGAACATGAAGTCTGGTTTGAGGACCCAAGAAGTATCAGCGCAAAACTGGAATTAATATATGAGTATAATTTGAGAGGAGCATCTTATTGGCAGATTATGCAGTTATTCCGCAGCAACTGGCTGTTGGTGGATTATAATTTTGATGTCGTAAAAATGATTGTATAAAATATATAGACTGAAACAGGAAATCAGCCGGAATGAGTTTACATGGGCTTCTGACAAAATAACAATATCAATGATTCTGCATATTTTATAATAACTTTGATTTTGTATAAATTTGAAAGGAGTAATACTATATGTGGACAATCAATGTACATGCAGGGCACAATCCGGATGGAAAGATTGGAAGTGGTGCTGTAGGTCTGATAAAGGAGTCAAAGGAAAATAGAAAGGTATTAAAACAAGTTATAAAATATTTGAGAGTGTTTGGGTTTAAAGTATATGACTGCACTGTAAATGATGGAAAAAGTCAAATCGACATTTTAGAAAAAATTGTGAAAAAGTGTAATGCCCACAAAGCCGATTTAGATGTTTCGATTCATTTTAATAATGGAAGAAATGATGAAAAGGGAGATGGAGAGACAGGAGGAGTCGAGGTACTGGTATATAGTAAGGAACTGGGGCCTATAAAATCTGCAAAGGAAGTGTGCAAATCTATAGCAAGATTAGGATTTCGAAATCGTGGAATTAAATACAGGCCGGAGTTAATGTTTTTGAATGCAACGAAAGCTCCTGCTATGCTGGTGGAATGCTGTTTTATTGATGATGCGGATGATGTAAAAATATATAATTATAAGAAAATGGGGCAGGCAATCGCAGAGGGAATAGTAAACAGTTATTGTCCATATGACGTGGTAACTACAAAAAAAGGTGTAAAAGAGAGAAATAAACCGTCAAGAAAATACACATTAATGGGAAAACTAAAAAAAGGAACATGGTGTATTATAGAAAAAGTAAGAATTGTAGATGGTATCAGTTACGGAAAAAGAAAGAAAAGAAAAACATGGATTAAAATGAGAAATACAAAAGAAAAATAAAGCCGGACTGATTATATTTAGAAAACCAGAGCAGATACAGAAAAGACTATTTGACATAGAATTTACGTATCTGTTCTGGTTTTGCAGAAATATATCAGAGGTCTATATTTTTTCTATATTGAATAAATGAAGAAACCGTATTAAAATACTAGAGTATATAAAAGAAATAAAAACGGAATCAAAAGAAGTTAACTTAGATTCTTAAGATAATATAGGAGGAAACAATGGATTTTAAAGGCAGACATTTTTTAAAGTTATTAGATTTTACATCGGAAGAGATAGGAGCATTGATTGACCTTGCTGCAGAGCTCAAGGCAAAGAAGAAAGCTGGGGAGCTGGTAGATGTTTTAAGAGGAAAGAATATTGCAGTCATTTTTGAGAAAACCAGTACCCGTACGAGATGCTCTTTTGAGGTGGCTGCCCACGACCTGGGGATGGGCGTTACATATTTAGAACCATCAGGTTCACAGATTGGGAAGAAAGAGAGCATTGCTGATACAGCAAGAGTTTTAGGACGAATGTTTGATGGAATAGAATATAGAGGATTTGGACAAGACTTAGTCGAAGAACTTGCTGCACATGCAGGAGTTCCGGTCTGGAATGGTCTTACAAATGAATTTCATCCAACGCAGATTCTGGCAGATTTTCTTACATTAAAAGAGAAGTTTGGAAAATTAGAAGGATTAAAGTTTGTATATATGGGTGATGCCCGTTACAATATGGGAAATTCATTAATGGTAGGTTGTGCGAAAATGGGAATGCATTTTGTCGGCTGTGCGCCGAAAAAATATCAGCCGGATGAAGAATTAGTAAAGCAATGCAGAGAGATTGCAAAAGAGACAGGAGCTGTGATTGAATTTGAAGAAGACCCTATGACAGCAACGAAAGAGGCAGATGCAATTTATACAGATGTGTGGGTATCTATGGGTGAACCGGATGAAGTATGGGAAGAACGTATCGGTGATCTTCTTCCGTATAGAGTGACGATGGATTTAATAAATAATGCAAATGCAGGAGTGGTATTTATGCATTGTCTGCCGGCATTTCATGACTTGAAGACAAAGATTGGAAAAGAAATCTATGAGAAGTTTGGGCTTGACTGCATGGAAGTAACAGACGAGGTATTTGAATCAGAGCATTCTGTAGTTTTCGA
>CAQBGY010000029.1:0-557 GCA_948759685.1 uncultured Eubacterium sp. | reverse complement strand
ATCTACACTCTTTCCCTACACGACGCTCTTCCGATCTACAGAATGCATACGATTAAGGCAGTTATGGCAGCTACTCTTGGAGCAGAACTATGAGATTTTTACATTTAGCAGATCTTCATCTTGGAAAACGTGTGAATGAGTTTTCCATGATAGAAGATCAGAAGTATGTTTTAAAACAGGTATTAAATATAATAGAAGAACATAATGTACAGTCTGTGCTGATGGCAGGGGATATCTATGATAAGTCTGTGCCATCGGCAGAGGCTGTTCTTTTACTGAATGATTTTTTGACGGAACTATCAAAGAGAGGAATTATAACTTTTGTTATCAGCGGAAATCATGACAGTGCAGAACGTATTGGATTTGGTTCTGATATTATGAGTCAGGCAGGAATCCACATGGCAAAGCCATATAATGGGAAGGTAGAACAGGTTGCAGTGAAAGATGAATTTGGAGAAATCTGTGTTTATATGCTTCCTTTTATAAAACCTGCTCTACCTTCCCATTATATGGCTTTGCCATGTGGATTCCTGCCTGACTCATAATAAGATCGGAAG
>CAQBGY010000028.1 GCA_948759685.1 uncultured Eubacterium sp. | reverse complement strand
GACAACACAAAAATCCGAGAGATGAAAAGAGATGTCGAAGAATATGAACGAACCATACAATGCAAGGTACAGTTAGAAGAACAAGCAAGACTGAAAGAACGGGAAGCCAATCGCCTGAACGAAAATGCCTCCCGACTGAAAAACAAATAAGCCATTCCCTTTGTCCGCACAAGGTATTGCCGCCGAAAGAAATCCGCAAGGTCATGCAAGTTGCTTCGCAAACCTTGCGGATATTCTTTCCGGCGGCATCGGCTGGTCGCTACCAAAGGAAATGGCAAAGTATGAGCAAATCTGCGAACACATTATTTCTCTAATTTAAGCAACTACCTTAATATTTTAATTCTTAACAATTATCAAAACAATTCGTCCTCTTCCACCCCAGCAGAGGGCAGCACGGGCTCTTTCATATCGGTCATAATCCAAAAGTTCGGCATTGCCGTTTTAAACTCAGGATCTATATAATGGCATTGTTCCTTAACTATTCCACGACGCCGAATGGCTGGCTGTAAACAATATGTATTAAATTCTTCTATATTTACATCCGCAACATGAGTCCAATGCGGAAATAAAAGCTTCATATAGCCTACTGCAATCCGTTTTACAGCATTGAAGTCTCGCGTATCTGCATTTCTATCATACCCAACGATTTCGTCAAAGATGATATCATATATGTTTTGCGTCCGCAGTGCATGTAGAATCTCCGAAAAATACTCCACATTAATCGTCCATCCTTTATACACAATACCCTTATTGATTCGAGGTAAATACCAACCTTCAATAAAGCAATGGAAACGATCCAGCAGAGCTGATTCTCTAAACGATTGTGGCAAAGAATCAAAATAACGATAACTTAATGGCCGACGTTGTTCATTTAAAGGGATATTGCCCATAATCATCAAACCGCATTCCGAACTGAACTCGTTTCTATCTATCGTAGTCTTACCAGACTCTAGATATGATTTTAGCGCAGCTTGTATTTCAGCCGGCTCTTGAAATATGATAGTTTGAATCTCATCAAAGGCAACAAAGTCATGATTTTTTATAATACCATTTTGCTGTTTCTGTTTATCATAAAACAACTTGGCTCGTGTAACTTTACCACCGCTTACCAACCATCCATATTTGGAAAGGTTTCCAAATACAAACGATTTACCAGTTCCCTTCGGAGCTAATTCAATAACATTCAACCGAGGTTCGACAAATATAAGCAGACGAGTTAAAAACTCAATCTTCTGAGTCATATTATCGAATCCATCAGCTTCATATTCCATAGCAGACAACAATACGTCAATCCATTCCTGTGTCGAGAAGACTGTTCTAGCGGTCCGAAGATATTCAACATCGACAGACCGATATGGCTTAAATGGTTTATAATCCACCATCTCCACATGGTTCCGCTTACCGTCTTCATCCGGTAATACGGATAGTTTGATAATCCCCCACTTCTCGCCATCGACCAGTTCTCCCCGGTGATTTCGATATACATATTCGGGGATTTGTCCCTCGTTTATTTTAATTCCAAGATCCGGGATACCAAATCGGCGGATACCCTTAATCAAGTCTATGTATATGATGAAACGTGCCAACAAAGTCAGCTCCTCACCTGCATCCAAACGATCCTTTACATCAGTTTGGCGTTCAGGAATCACCATATCAAGGAAATTCGTCAAGCCCAGCCGATTAATAACGCCAGTTTCGTCAATATAACGTTTGAGGATAAAATCCTTCACAAACGACGGAAGATTCCGGCCAGCAAACAGGCTGTTAGTAGAGGCCGGATCTTTATATATTGCCATGGGCGCAAATTGCTCTCGTATCTTTTGAATTATCGTTGTTTGCATATTATAAATCTCCAAATAAATCGTCTTCTTTTACACCCGTCTTGATAATCAAGCTATCACTCTTACTGTATTCTCCAATAACTAATGTTATCGATGTTACAGAATCCAGCAGATTCAATCGGGCACTTTCATACATATCATCTGCTACCTTATGCAGTTGGTATTCTACTTTATTATAGATAACCTTAGGATGATCTACACTTGACAAACCTTTAATTGAGTATAGTACCATTGGAGACATTGCCGTTAGTTCGTCGTTCAATAGGCGCACTGAATAACAAGTTGCGTTTTTCTGACTGGAAACAATAAGAATAGGGACTAACACCTCCTCGGGTGTTGCGCCGCCATGCGCTCCTTGCCCCTTAGGGGTTTTAGAGGAGAGTGAATCATGATTCAACGAACATATTGTCTTTCCATCATCAACTACTACATACCGATCATCCAAGGATATTTTCCCCTTTCCCGTTGATGCACATCGTCCTGCGTGCTCTGCATGAATACCAGCCAAATTAAGACCAGCACCATATTGAGCCAAATAACTGATTCCATGATCAGATACAAATGCTATCTTTTTCCCGTTGTATTGAGCCAATACACTTTCAATAGCCTCCTTCACTTTAACCATTTCTTCTACAATATAATTCGGGAAGCATTTAGCAGTATGGGCATACGCATCAATATCTCCTATTTTATGCAAGGCATCAGAGGCTAACTCTTCCAGCTTATTTTTATTGATTGAAGTAGTCGTGGGCAATTGAGCTGTTCCTATATGTATCTCATTAAGATAAACGCCATCAACCTTACGCTGTTCAATAACATGCGTGATAAATGGGATCCAATCAATACCCAATCCATCAATCCAGTAGAAGACATCTATATCGGTTCTACCATACAAAAGTGTCTTTACTGTTTTGAAGCTATTTACCCATAATTCAAAAGATGAAACAGAAGCATTCTTCTTTTTGATAATTTGGGAAAGCTGTGCAGTTATGCTATTTGAGATCTTCGACTGCCGATATGCGTCAAAATAGGTATTTATCCAAATGTTCTCCTCATCTAAACCAAGGTTCAACGGCGCTGTATAATAATACAACTCAGGGAAAAGTTCTTTGACACTCTCGCGCTCAATCTTTTGCAGCCCTAACCATTCGATCAACAAATACCGTTCTGAGGAGGTCAGAGTTGTAACATATTTTAATGCCCCATCATATCCTATTTCTGGGTTCTCTGCCAAAGAGATGAGCTTAGTTTGTATTTTTTGTTCTGCCTGCTCTGTAATTTGAACATGGTGTTTACTAGCTTCGCACAACACACACTGCCGCTGCAATAAAGTAGCTTCATCAAACTGTTCATCGAATATTTGCGTTGCCAATTGCGAAAATAGTTCCGCGGTACTTTGCGTCGCACATGCAGATAAGGCCCGGCCAAGATAGGTATGATCTTTATGCTTTAAAATATAATATACTCTTAACAACCACCGAGAAAAGCCATCACTATATTCGAACCATGTATGAATAAAATCTTTCTCGTCAATTAGAGTGTAAGTATTAAATCGACCATTGATATACGCATCGAAATTAAAGTTCGACACATCAATATCAGAGGCCAAACGCTCCCAATAGGGCAGATCTTCTTCACTGGAAAACATATCGCCCAATCCCAGGCCCAAGCCATCATTCAGGAACTGCAATATATTCTCACAAATGACATAATCAAATGCATTATCCGGTCTTGCATGGTGTGCATTATCAAAAATTGTCTTGGAAGAACAAATAATCTGCTCCTTCACTTCATTCCCGTCCTTCCATAGGCCAATCCACTGACGTAAATTCTCACACAAAGTATATTGCAACTTCAAACCCTTTACCCCATAGGTAGTGCCACGAGTCAAAATCAACCTGTAATTTTGTTGGTCTTTTCCCGACAAGTATTCCCATATATGGATATTAGGATCGTTTTTAAATCGATCCATCTTGCCCTGCATGCCAATAATCGGGACATAGATACGTTGATGGCCCTGTTGAGCACACTCGGAAGATTCAATTAATCGAATTGTTCTTACCAATGAATCAAACTCGGCATAGTTCTTATTGTCATAAAATCGAGCTATTTCAGAGAACGGAGCAATTACATAATCATTATACGGCAAATGCTTCACATAGTCTTCAATCCATTGTGCTAATTGAGAATAAGTTATCAACTGTTCATCACAACCATCAGGCATCCAACCTTCCAGGCCCTGTACATGAACATGATGATAACTGCATTTGTCTATGAAGTCATGAAAATCGGAGAAATTCTCAAACAAAACAAAACGTAAAGGATAACGATTGCGAAGCGTACTTTCAACACCCTTCCAGTTCTTATCCTCTGCCATCTCAGCATAGAGGCTTTCCAACGAATCGAATACCCTATACATAGCTCGAATTATTTATTCAGTTTATCCAATATCCATTCATTTCCCTCTTCACAAAGGCTCATCAACAAAGCTTTAGCGTCGTCAAGGGAATTCAGTTCAGAGATTCGAGCCTTTGCTTTGGCTCGTTTTTCTTCTACAACCTGATAATTGGGAAAAGCGCTAGGAGTTGTAGCTGGAGCTAGAGTTGGATTTTGTGAAGCATTGCCTCCTGATGGTGTTCCAGGAGTATATGCAGGATACTGCTGCTCCAAACGCCAGTTCTTAGCAGCATTTGTAATTTCCTCTTCAGTCCAATAACCAACCGTCGATTCCAGATGACCCTTTACATACGTTTTAACATCCTCTATTTCTTCTGGCTTCAATTCAATTCGATCAATCTGCATCAAGAAACTATTAAATCCTTCCTGGAACACAACATTGATATTGAGTATGTTCTTTAGGTCGATTCTCCACGCTTCAAGCAGCTTTAATGTTTCATTGACAAGCGCCGGGTTACGCAGATCTCTATCTGCACATATAGTAACAATGTCATCTACCAAAGTCTTAATTTCATCCGTAATCGGAATCTCGGCTGGAAGCGAAGCAAAAGCAGACTTGGGTGCATATTTTATAGACCAAAGAGGCGCACCTTTACGCACAAGGAAATCACCAGTAATCGCATAACGAGCATCCTTAAGACTAGAAACATCCTTATAGGCGCTATCTTTACCAGACAAGTTGAACAGATTAATCAGCTCTTTACATAATTTCCCCTCCTCTGGAGTTTGGAACTTAAACGTCAACTTGCTATTCGACTTGTTTTCATCCCAGACTTTGAACAGCATGGAAATATCATCTACCAATGCCTTCGCATCACGAGGCTTCCCTTGTGTATCAAATATCTTATTCACCCATGGTCTTAAGGCAAAAGCAACCATTCCCATTGCCGCATAATTACCATACAATCCGTATGGCGGTTTTGCCAGCAAAGAGAACTTCTCGTCAAAATTGAAAGGCAAGCTTTTGTCAGCATGCTTGATAATACTGTTTATCTTATCACAGACCACCTTGAACGGATGACCTTCAGGAACATCTGACTTCCATTCCAAGTTCTCATCCAAACAGTCCTGCAGAAGATATTGAACAGGGCGCATCTGATTATTTATATCAGAGAATTCGCTTCGAGATGTTGCAAACAGGAAAGAACGTACAATTTCTTTGGAATTTTGCGCCCGCCAAAATGTATTAGGAGCTTTTTGCCTCAAATCATCATGGGCATCTGGCCCATAAGGGAATATCTTCGGAGCAATCGAAGAATTGACAATACTCGACAAGTGCTTTACCGAGATCGGTTGTTTATCAATGCCATTGATATAGACAATAGCATTATTGCGTTGAACGGAGTCCATCCATTCCTTAATCATGGCTATGGCATGATTGCGATGGACCGTTGTCTGATCGACAAAGCCATGACTGCTGGCACACGCATAATGAGCCTGAAACTCAATGAACTGTTCATACTTCTGATCGGTAAATATCTCGTCGAAAACAATGAACACGATATTAGCGAGTTCCTTGTCATCCCGATCGAGCGCGCAACGCTCCGAGAATGTCCGCAATGCACCCAGCTCCTCGTTGTTACGAGCAAGCAGAAGAGCAAAAAACAGGCAACTTCCTTTTACCTCTCTACGTCCATTCTTGATTTGACTACGCAAAGTCGATTCGTTATCTGTGTTGGAGTAAAACTTGAAATTAAACGGCCGAATCACCCGTTGCATGAAGCGTTGTTTGAACGCAATACCAGCCGCATCCGAAAAATTAAGGATCTGCGAAGTGTATCTAAACTGCACATTGCGCATTTCATTCTTCTTCTCTTCAACCTCACCAGATGGGAATGCGGAAAATTGAACCGAATACATCTCTCCAGGTGCGCATTGGATAATTCCTTGCTCGTGAATCCACTGCAATACCTGGTCGATATCATTCTCATATTGGGTCCCGACAAAAAGATTTTTAATATTCGTTTTTGAAGGGGTAATCAACCCATTGTTATTCTCTCCCGATATGTTATTGAAGGCATTGAGCAACAAAACACCCTTGAAAACAGCCATATAGGGAGCTCCTTGATTGCTGACCTGATTGATATATGAGTTATATCGCTCGGTAACGGCTCCATAATTGGTTACATCATCTTGAAAGACCTTCAATACATAATCCCACAGATAATCGGATGTGATCAGATCTCTATTCAGAAAATGTTCTTCGCTATCCAAGAATTCTTTTATTGCATCATTCTGGCCAAGAAACTCAAAGACACTTCGACTCGACGATCCAACTACTGTCGCGTAATGTGTAGCCAAGGTAGCTGTGCCAGGATGCAGTGGGAATAGGTTGAAAAGATCCTCTTTCGTGGATTGATTGTCGTTACTCTTCTGAATATAGATGTCCAGCATTTCAGGGTGTAATTCATAAAACATCCGATACATTTGCTCGTGCTTTTCCGAATCAATCACCTCAAATTTACGAGACATAATCTGGAAAGCCGACACCGGCTCCATATTGTATTTCATGCGATGGTATCTTCCATCTGTTTGTTTGAGCTGCTCGGGATCTATTTTGTTAAACGCCGAAGGATGCGAGATGAAGAATAAATAGGAATTATTCTCTGAATTCATGAACTTCTCGGCAATATCCTGTAACTCTTTCAATACCGGCACTCCGATCAAGTCCATTACATCAGTAAACTCATCCCAAACAATTAACAATCCGTTGTAAGTGCCCATCTGAGCTAATTCGTTCTGAACCTCCACAAGCCATTGCTTAATCGTCTCGTTTTTTAATCGAATATCCAGATCGACACTACGCAAAGTATCAACAACCCGATGGAAGGTCGCCAAATCACACTTAGCAAGATTATCTATAAGTTGCTTGCTATTGGCTACTATTGAAGACAGCCTGGGATCGTCTGCGATTAGCGGCTCCCAAATCCTCGGATTTTTTTCGATATGTTCGATATAATTTTCATAATCCGTCGGCACCGGATTAGGCAACTCTATTCCCTTAGCTCGGAGGGTCGTTGTTACTGCCTTTTGCAAAACAAGAGCGAGATCAGACGCATGAGACATTTTCTCAATGCCCGACAATTTCACCGTAAGTAGGCACTTTTTATCTCGAAGAGAATAGATTGTTTGCCGAGTAGCATCATCGGACTTATACTCATAATCGACCCATTCCCGGATATTTTCGACCGGATCACCAAGTAAATGGCTCAACACTGCAACTGCGTGGCTTTTACCGGTTCCATAGGTGCCATTGATCCAAAAAGATTTATGGTTGTCAATATCATTTCCTCGCACCGATTTAAGAACCGTTTTCAGAACATAGTCAAACTGTTTATTGGGAATGAATGATACCCACTCACCTTCTTTCTCTTCTGCTATGTTGTATGCTGCCTTTCCTGCACGCAACTTAATGATTTCGTTGTATCTCGTAGCCATGGCGCAATCTTCTAATTTTTATATAAGAAACGGGTTATTATGCTCTTACGAATGTATTCTCTATATTCTGCATTTTGCAGTAGCTCCCATAGTTCATCATCCAACTTTGCATATAGGAGATGCTCCTGAAGATACTTCGCAGACGGAGTATGTCCTTTTATTGGCGGACGAATCTCGTCTTTCCAAACTAAATGATAAAACGGTGCTGTGTTTAAATGATAATATGGTAATACAAGTGGTGTCTTATTCTGTTCATTATAATAATAACGCATATAAGCATCATAAGTTTTCTGCAGGAACTTGTCATTCCATATTATTATGTTACACTCAAATTGCCCCAATGCTATTCCCTCCAGAATAGTAAGTAAAAATATTGGTTTTGCATTGGAAAATCCATCAACACCTCGACCTAGCTTAATCGAGAGGATCAAATCATTATACAGCGACAATGTAAATGGACCAATCATTGTAATAATGTTTCCAATACAGTTATGGGTGTCAAATCGTCTCTTAAAGTTATATGATCCAAACCCATTGTTAGTTCAGCAATCAACACTCTATTTTTTTCTGTTGAAAGAAATCGTAATGATTTCAATAATTCATTTTGCGAAATACCAAATTCCCGATAAATACCTCCCATTTCCTCTCTGCGATATAAATCTGAGACTCTGAGCATCTTCAACTCTCTGCTGGCCGCGTATTTATATAGAGAGTATGCAATAGCTTCAGAACTTACATTATCATAAGAATTACGTCTTAAAATAGTAGCCTTAGCATCCATTGCAACACATTGTGAAAACTCATCACCTATTGGAGAATATTTAAATGACTGCATAAGCGCTTGAACTGCATAAGTAATAGTTGATTCCTTAAATGAAGACTGAAAATATTCTACAGCCAACCTATCCAACTCTTTACGCATAAAATCCGCATTAAAAGGAGTTGTGGATGCATACCATTTCATCATTGGGCTATTATACACCAAGTTAATATAAATAAGTTCCCATAAAAGACTATGCGAATCTTCATTTATCTTCTTACACAAAGCGCCGAATGATGTTAATCCCCCTTTATCATCTATAATCTCAGCATCTTTAAGCCACGATTTAAAACTCGGGACTTGCTTTGTTCCCAATATTTTATCTTTCCAAAAAGATTCTGAATCCAACAAAAACTGTTCGACCCATTCATCATGGATACCAAAAGTGCCGTATTTGGATATTTTCATATTAGTTAAATTATGTTCTGATGGTTTAGACAACGAATCTGCTACAATACATCCAACATTGTGATATTCTAAACATTTATGACAATGAGTGCATAATGAGGTATCAATCTGCACATCTGGAAGGATCGAAAGCGCACCTGTTGGACATTCTAACTCACAAGCCTCACAATTTATACAATATGAGACTTTATTGATTACCCGTCTTAATAAATACCGCAGTTGGATGTTATTATCATCATAAAGAATGAATGTAAAATCTTTTTTTAATGTTTCATACTTGATGTCGAATTGATATATATCGTCATGAAATTGCAATTCCCCAGAGACGGTATTGCTTGCGTTCTTAATGCTATATCTACCGACAGCAGGCAGCCAATCAAAAATACTTTTTTTGCTATTTCTGACCTTAGCTTCCCACTTATGTGTCGAAGTTGTTATTTTAATGAATGTTTCGTCTTGAGTAAATTTACCACTACTTCTTAATTTCCAACGACGCTCAGCAATATACTCTTCTTTATTGGGAATATTTCTACTATCAACGATCTCTTCTATTCGAGATATAAATGGCTGTAATTTATCATGATAACACCGATTAACAATCATATCATCCCATGGCGATCCAAACGGACATAATACACAACCAACGCGAGGTTTACCAACTCGATAAGCTCCATTAATTGGCAAATTATATCGAAATAGATATAAAAAGATCTCTGTCGTATTCCATCTTAAAATAGGACGAGCATTTATAACAAAATTATGCTTAACACCTTTCCCTAATCGATTATATTCACTCCGTTTTATAGATTCTTCTGCTCGCACTCCTTCAAATGCCAAAAACTTTGTATTTTTTAACTTATCCAATCTCAGCATCCTATATAAAGGAACAGTTTTCATCACAGAACAACACCAACGGTGATTGTCGCTGGGAGTACCAATCCTATCCCAGTAATTCAAAACCGATTCGTGATTACGAGCCATCAAGAATTTCAATGCGGGAAACTTTTGGTGATAATATTGCTCCACATCTTTGTATAACTCCAGCGATGGGGGCAATTCATATCCCGTATCACTATATATTACCTCAAATTCGGTCGGAGGAATTGCACGAGTACACAGATCTAAAACCACTTGACTATCTTTTCCGCCAGAAAAAGATGCTATGAAACGATCTATTTTAGTAGACAATACCACCTTTTTGCCAACAGCCGTTGCATCGTCCAGTGGCATAATATCAAAGCTGTCGCAATCCTGTTTGACTACAGCCATTTTTTGACGGATTCGCTTCTCGGCTTTTTGAGCCAAAGCCTCAAAATCCATTTTATTGGCATCCGCCTTCTCGTAAGCCTTATTTACCCTGACATAAACCGTATATGTATCTCGAATAAACTCTATGGCCTCGTTCTCAAGCACAAACATAATATCTGCTGTCTTTGCCAACATACCGGGCATATCGACAGGTTTTAATGTCATCGATCCGATAGCCTTTCCAAACTCCAAAGTCGGCATGGTGTAGATATCTGCGCCTTTTGCTTCGAACAGCTTTTCTCCTCGATAATAATATTGTTTGTTAATTGCCCACATTAATGGTTCTTCGCAATGTGGATAAACCCACCCCAACTTATCCAACCCGAGCAAATCCAATTCCTCAAAGAATACGGGACGAGGCGCTATTCCCAATGTTTGATCAGTTATTCTATTGTTTAGAATAACACCTCCTGTTTCCTTATCCCATTCTATTTTATACATAAACTTACGTAATCTCTGCTTTTAATTATTGGAAGTCCATACACAATATGAATAGATTCAATACGTCAAGAATCCTTCAACAATACGACAGCCCAATTATCCAATATATTTGGATTAAAATATACAAAAATACAAATATTATCATAAATTTCATTATGGATAATGATAAAAATCCTATTTTCATAATATAGCAAAACGAGAATATATTCATACACCTATCATCATAAAAAAATAAGCCAGTATTAAAATACACCCTTTCGGGTATATTTCACAACAAAGACCACAAATTACCCCCGACAAGGTGTAAATAAAAATTATTTCACTATTTTTGCACCCAAAGAGGTATAATATGCAGACGACATTATCGAAATACGTGAAGGCTATGCGCAAGCAGCATCGGCTGACGCAGATCGAGCTGTCCGAGAAATCGGGCGTGGGACTGCGGTTCGTGCGCGAATTGGAGCAAGGGAAACCGACTCTGCGGCTGGACAAAGTCAATCAGATTCTCAACCTGTTCGGGGCCGAGATCGGAGTGGTGCTGATGACAAAAACGGATGACCGATGAAACAGGCTGCCATTTATCTCCTCGACCGCAAGGCGGGGCTTTTAACCGAGGATGAAAACGGTTACACGTTCCGCTACGATGCCGACTATCTCCGCCTGCCCGATGCCGAAGCGGTCAGTCTCACGCTGCCGCTTACGGAGCAGGTCTATCGCGACAAGGTGCTGTTCCCGTTCTTCGACGGATTGATTCCCGAAGGATGGCTGCTCGACATTGCCGAAAAGAGTTGGAAAATCGACAACCGCGATCGGATGTCGCTGCTTTTGGCCTGCTGCAAAGACTGCATCGGTGCAGTCGGTGTTGTACCCATCGAATCAAAGGAGGAGTAACATGGAGCGTTGTTTATATTGCTACAAAGAATTGACCGACGACGAGCGGGATTTCCACAAATCCTGCTCCAAGAAAATTTTCGGCACTCCTGAAGCTCCTTTGCTCCCCTACACGCGCGCCAATATCGCGGAACTTGCCCGCGAGGTAATCCGCAGCCAAACGACGCTGACCGGAGTGCAGGCGAAGCTGTCGCTCGATATTGTCAAAGCAGGCAAAGACACACCGGAACGCTTTACGATCGTCGGTCTGTGGGGCCGCTATATCCTCAAACCGCAGACCGAACATTATCCGCATTTGCCGGAACTGGAAGATTTGACCATGCACATGGCCGAAGCCGCGAAGATGCAGGTCGTCCCCCACTCGCTCGTCCGCTTTGCCGACGGAGAGTTATGCTACATCACACGCCGCATCGACCGAGGGCCTCACGGCGAAAAATATCCGATGGAAGACCTCTGCCAGCTCTCCGAACGACTGACCGAACACAAATACAAAGGCTCCTACGAGCAGATTGCCAAAACGATTCTGCGCTATTCTTCCGCCCCGAAACTGGATGTCGTCAATTTCTGGGAGCAGGTATTATTCTCGTGGCTCACGGGCAATGCCGACATGCACCTCAAAAACTTTTCGCTATATAGCCTAAATCCGGGTATTTATGGGCTGACACCGGCTTATGACCTGCTATCGACAGCGCTCGTTTTACCCGAAGACACCGAGGAATCGGCACTGACGCTGAACGGCCGCAAACGCAAGCTCCGCCGCAGTGATTTCGTGCAAGCAATGACAGCTTCGGGCATGGACAAAAAGGTAATCGACAACCTATTCAAGAAGTTCATTAAAGCCATTCCGAAATGGGGCGAGTGGATCGACGTTTCGTTCCTGCCCGAAGAAATGAAAGGCAAATACAAAGCGCTTATAGCAGAAAGAATCGGACAACTATAATCCACCCAATGGAACACAAATAACTAAACCCCAACTTACTCCAATGAAACGAATCCTACTATTCATATCCATAATAACAAGCTATGCCACTTATGCCCAAGAAAGGATAGATACGCTCTACTACAACAGATCGGGTCTACTCGCGCAAAATGCTCTTTTTGCAGATTATTATCGAATAGCTCTTTATCCGGCAGATTCGACCCGTCATAAAGAATTCAAAGATTTCTATAATTCGGGAGAAATACGCAAAGAAGGGTATTTTCTGTCCATTGATAGTCTCGATGATAGCAAAACCATATTCGACGGAGAGGTACAGTCCTATTTCCGGAACAGCAATATCTCGGAAAAGTCCCACTATATGAACGGCCGACTGCACGGCGAATACACACGCTATAACGATGAAGGGAAATTGACGACACACGCTTTTTATCAGGCTGGAGAATTATCCGGAACATGTAAAACCTTCAACGATGACGGTTCCTGCCGAATTGTTGAATACAATGCCGGCAAACCGATCCACGACTATTATTTGTTGTCGGACAACAATGGAAATACGCTGAAATTCCGAATCGCTGACGACATGCCTGTCTGGGAATCTCCGGCAATTGCAGAACGATTCGTCGACTATCGGGACGGCACACCGTGGGAAGTCTATTTCAAAAACGGTATTACTATCGCTTTGACAAACTCCATTGTCAAAGACTACGGCAAATGGCACCGAATTGATTTGATTATCTCCAATAACTCCACAACTCCCATTGAATTCACACCTGAACTAAACATTACGGCATATTCCACAGACAATCAAGGCTTCACCACAGATTTACAAATCTGGACATGCGACGCGTACATGAAAAAGGTAAAGCGAGCCCAAACATGGGCTGCTATCGCCATGGGATTGTGCGAAGGCATGGCATCTGCCGGCGCAGGATATTCGACATCGACCACATCCGGATACAGCAACCGTACTGGCCACTTTTCCTATACAACAACGACTTATAATGCAACAGCCGCTTATCAAGCCAATTTAGCCTCGCAACAGCGATTAGCCAATTTCAGCCAAGCCTTGCAAAAAGAAAAAGACATCAAGCAGATGGGCTATATGAAGCAAAATACGATCTATCCCGGCGAATCCGTATCGGGCTATGTCCATGTAGCACGGGTTAAAGGCGAACGCGTGGTTTTCGTCATCAACATCGAAGGAGCCGAATATATCTACGAATGGAAATTCGATAAAAAAGCGACCTATCTTATTGATTAGTCTCGAAAAAAATTCCTCCAAAAATCCGTCGAAAAATAATTTGCCGCTTATTTACAACGGAGCCAACGATAGACGCACCAAACAATATAACAAACAGATAATTAGCGATTTACGCTTCGTTTCTGCATCAGAAAGTAACAACACCTAAAAACAGGCAGCTATCTATTGACGATGCCTGGCGATTCGGGAACGACTGCGAACAGATTGGAATTTCGGTCTTATAGGCTGCTGAAGCGATACTCTGCAACGCAACAGCGCCTATTCCGGCAAATGTAACAACGCGCAACCTGCCCAAAGAACAATTGCGGACCGCAGCAAGCAGCACGAGCCGCAGTCCATGGCGTCGGGCTGCCGGTCGAAAGGGAAACGATGGCGCGTCATTGCATTCGGCTGATTTCGGTGCTGCTGCCGGATTTAGACTGGTATTGGTGTTTGGACTTGCCGAACTTGTAGGTGACGCTCAATCGTACGTAGCGGTCATCGGCATTGAAGAGATTCCAGTTGCCGCCCGGCAGGACGGAGCGCTGGTAACCCTGCGAGTGATGGAAAAGGTCGTTGGCCGTGATGCGGCACGACAAGGCCCCGTCCAGAAAATCCCGGCGCAGGGAAGTGTAGAGATTCCAGTAGGAGCCGGAGTAATAGGTCCCCCGGCTGCCGGCGCTGGCCCAATTGAACCCGACGTCCCAAACCAGTTTGCCGGGCAGGGTGAACGTATTGGTCGTGTAGAGCACCCAATAGGGCGTGTTGTTATTGCGGCGGATTCCGTCGGTGCCGACATATTTATACTCCGAGCCGGACAAGCCGACATAGACAGACGTGGTCCACCACCGGCAAACATCTTTGTTGTAGCTTGCACTGACGACGAACGACCGCGACTTGGGCTCGTTGACATAACGCACGTTGTGCATATAAGGATTCTCTTCGTCCCGGACAACGGTGAAATAGGTCGGGTTGATGTTGAGGTTGTAGCCGAGGCGGATATTGAAATCCTGCCATAGTCCGAATGTCAGCTGAAAAACGTGCGATTTCTCCGATTTGAGATCGGGATTCCCCTTGCGGGTCATGAGCGAATCGGCGCTGACCAGCGTCGGGTCGAGTTCGTAGAGCGACGGCCGGTTCAGACGCTTGGTGTAGGAGAGCCCGATGCCGACGTTGTCGGAGGCGTCGTACTTCAAAAGGAAGCTGGGGAACCAGTCGAGCGCCGAACGATCGGCATACCGCTCTCCGTTGTTGCGCGCTTTCCGGTCGTTGTATTCGGTTCTCAGTCCGCCGCGCAACTCGATCTTGTCGCTCACGCGGGCCGTCAGCGAGACATAACCGGCGACGTTCCACTCCGTGGAACTGTAATCCTGCACCGAATTGGTGCTGCCGGTCTGGACGGTGCTGTTTTCGTTCTCGATGCGATAATATTTCATGCCGGTTTCGACCCGCCAGACCTTGCCTATCGGCTTGCCGTAGTCGGCCCTGACCGAAAGCAGGCTGCTGACACCGGCATTGTCGTTGGTGTTGACGAACGGCGTTTCCGGAACGGGTGCGCCTTCCGGTACGTTATAATAGGGATGGATGCTTTTGCTGTCGGAGCGGAAGTAATCGCCCACGATGGCGAGCGACTGGCCCAAGGTGTCGATCTGCCAATCATAGTAGAGCGACTGACCGATTTGCCACGAACGGCTGTTTTCGTCCGAGAAAGTCGTGAATGGTTGCAGGGCCGGATCGTCCGACCAGGAGCGGTTGCGGCCGTCGCTGGTGCCGCGGGAGTGGTAGCCCGTGGTTTGGAGCCCGAGGGTGTGGCCGGAAGCCGGGGCATAGGACAAGGAGAGGTAACCTTCTTGGCTGCGGTCGTGGAACAGCTCTTTCGTTTTATGGAAAATCCGGTAGACGTCGTCGGGCGAGATGTATCCGTATTCGCCGCTCTCGCTGCGGTCGTCGTCGTAAGCGTAATACAGGGAGGCGCTGAACCGGTTTTTTGCCCAATGGCCCTCCGCGAAGCCTCCGGCGCTTGTTTTTCTGGACTGCGAGAGCGTGCCGCCGAACCGGACGGAATAATGGTCCTGCGAACGGACGGTGTGAATGAGTATGACGGCGTTGCCCTGGGCGTCGTAGGCGGCCGGGGGATTGTCGATGATCTCGATGCTCTTGATGTTCTGCGGATTGAGCATCTTAAGTTCGGCCGACGACCGCACAGGACGGTTGTCGAGGTAGATCGCGGCGGCACCCTTGCCGAAAACGCCGACGCTGCCGTTGCGGTCGACCGTCAGTCCGGGCGTCTTGCGCAGCATCTCCACCCCGTCGGCGGCACTGCTCAACAAACTGCCCTCGACGCTCACGACCATTCGGTCGGGCTTGCTGATGATCGCAGGCCGGCGGGCCGTCACCACCACCTCGTCGATGGTCTCGGACGCCGGCGTCAAAACCAGGCTACCGACCTCCTCCGTCCGCCCGTCCTGCAACGACAACGGCCGCGTGAGGTCTTCGTAACCCAAAGCTGTGATCTTCAGCAAAACCTCGCCCGTGGCTTTCGTTCCGACGCTCAGGCTGCCGTTGAAACACGCGGCGCCGTCGATGAAGACCGAATCGGCGGCCGACAAAATCAACGCATTGAAGCAATCGACCGGAACACCCTCCTTGTCCTGCACCGTTCCACGGACAAGCGCTTGCGAAAAAGCACCGTTGACAAGCAATGACAAGAAAAGACAAATATAAAAACGCATGACGATAGCAATCTATGTAAACAAATTCCCCAGTCGGAGCACAGACCGGGCATCGCAATGGCTGAAGCTACAAGGCCGCTCCCCGCTGACCGTTCAACAATTCCGAACCCGCTTGCGGCTCTGAATTTTCCGCAAAAATAGCCATTATGAAGCGTCCCTGCAATTATTCAAGGCATGAATCCGCCTTATCGGACCATACGCTTCCGCATAACGGCATGACTGGTTGAACCGATTTCGGGTTGCCGCGCGCCTTTCCGGAAAAACCTCGACCAGCTGCTCCGCGGTCTCCGCCGCCCTGCCGCGTCTTTCCAGAATTCCTCTTTGCGGGATTACACGATCCGGTGCGATCCGCTCCGCAGGACTTTTCATTGCGGACACGCTGCCTGCGAACCGATTCTCTTCGCGCATGGCAACAAAAAAGTCTCTGCCATAAGGCAGAGACTTCACATTCGATCTTGTCGGGGTGACTGGATTCGAACCAGCGACCACACGCCCCCCAGACGTGTACTCTAACCGGACTGAGCTACGCCCCGATTACCCGAAACCATCGGTTTGGGATTGCAAATATAGCATATTTTTCTAAAAACAACAAAATCTGAAGATTTTTTTCTACTTTTGAAGTCGATGAAACCGTCAAACATACTCCCGGGCATCCTGGCGATCCTGACGCTTACGGCCTGCGAAAGCCGCAGGAACTACTCGACGGCCGATTTCGACCGCCCGCTCTACACCCCGGCCTACGCCGCCGGCTTCGACATCCGCGGCACGGAAAACGACGCGGCGGCCCTGATCACCATCCGCAATCCGTGGCAGGGCGCCGAAAAGGTGGAGCAGCATCTGCTGGTGCTCCACGACGACAACGACGCACCGATCGATTTCGACGGACAGACAGTCCGGGCGCCGGTGCACCGCGTGGCCTGCCTCTCGTCGAGCCACGTAGCCTTGTTCGACGCGCTGGGCGAGGTGCGCCGCATCAAGGGTGTGTCGGGCATCGACTACATAGCCAACCCCTACGTCCGGGCCCACCGGCTCTGCGGCGAAGTGCGCGACATCGGCTACGACACCAACCTCGATTTCGAGCTGCTGGCCGTCATGCGCCCCAGCATCGTGCTGCTGTATGGCGTGACGGGCGAAAACACCGCCGTGACCGGCAAGCTCCGGGAGCTGGACATTCCTTATATATATATAGGTGACTACCTCGAGCCCTCGCCCCTCGGCAAGGCCGAATGGCTGGTGGTCGCGGCCGAATTGTGCGGCTGCCGCGACCGCGGAACCGCTGTTTTCGACCGGATCGCCGAACGCTACAACGCCACGGCGCAGCGCGTGCGGGCCTATGTTGAGCAAGAGATTCCCGACGTCGCCTGCCTGCCCAAGGTTCTGCTGAACACGCCCTACCGCGATACATGGTTCATGCCGCCCGCACGCAATTACATGGTGCAGCTCATCCGCGACGCCGGAGGCGACACCTTCACCTCCTCGGAGGAGGGCAACAGTTCGCGGCCCGTCGATCTGGAACAGGCCTACCTGCTTGCCAGCGATGCCGACGTGTGGCTCAACGTGGGCTCCTGCAATACGCTCGATGAACTGAAAGCCCAGAACCCCAAGTTCGCCGAGCTGCCCGTCGTACGCAACCGCAGGGTCTACAACAACAACCGCCGGCTCACCCCGGGCGGAGGTTCCGACTTCTGGGAGTCGGGCGCCGTGCACCCCGACCTGGTGCTGCACGATCTGACGACCATCCTCCACCCGTCGCTCGGCGCCGATACGCTCACCTATTACAAGCGTCTCGAATAGCGATGTCCCGGCACTCCCTGCTCTTCGCACTGCTGCTTTTCGCAACCGTCGCCCTCTTCACGGCCGATCTGGCCGTCGGCTCGGTCGCACTCTCGCCGGGCGAGGTGTGGCAGGCGCTGACCGGCCGCGCCGCCGATCCTGTCGTGCACGACATCGTGCTGAAAATCCGTCTCCTGAAAGCCCTGGCCGCTCTGCTGGCCGGCGCGGCGCTGGCCGCCAGCGGTCTGGAGATGCAGACCCTTTTCCGCAACCCGCTGGCCGGGCCCTACGTCCTGGGGGTCAGTTCGGGCGCCGCATTGGGCGTCGCGCTCTTCCTGCTCGGGGCCCCGATGCTCGGCATCGCCGGCCATTCGCTGCTCCGCTCGCTCGGCGTAGTCGGAGCCGCATGGCTCGGCTCGGCGCTGGTGCTGGCCGTCGTGCTGGCCGTGAGCCGCCGCATCAAGGACATCATGGTCATTCTGATCCTCGGCATGATGCTCGGATCGGGCATCGGATCGGTGGTCGAGATCCTGCAATACCTCTCCACCGAAACAGCGCTCAAGGCTTTCGTCGTCTGGACCATGGGGTCGCTGGGCGACATCACGGCCGGGCAGCTGGCGGTGCTGCTTCCGGTCGTCACGGCCGGTCTGGCACTCGCCGTGGCCGTCATCAAGCCGCTCAACCTCCTGCTCTTAGGCGAAAGCTACGCCCGCACCATGGGGCTCGACATCCGCCGCACCCGCACGCTGCTGGTCCTTTCGACCGTGCTGCTTGCCGGCACCGTCACGGCGTTCTGCGGTCCGATCGGGTTCATCGGACTGGCCGTTCCGCACCTGGCGCGCATGCTCTTCCGCAGCGCCGACCATCGGGTGCTGATGCCGGCGTCGATGCTGACGGGGGCCGCCCTGCTGCTCGGCTGCGACCTCGTTTCGAAACTGCTGGCGCTGCCCGTCAACACCATCACCGCGCTGACGGGCATTCCGGTGGTGGTCATCGTCGTTCTTCGTAACCGCAGCTTCTTCTGATGAGTATCTCGCTGCAAAATATCAGACTGGCCTACGGTTCGCGGACCTTGCTGGAAAACGTCTCCGCCGACATACCTGCGGCAACGCTCACCGCTTTCCTCGGGCGCAACGGCACGGGCAAAAGCTCGCTGCTGCGTGCGATTGCGGGACTGAACAAGGTCTCGGAGGGTGAAATCCGGCTCTGCGGACGTCCGCTCGCCGCTCTGGAAGCCAAACAACTCGCCGCCACAGTCTCGTTCGTGGCCACGGACAAGCTGCGCATCGCCAACCTTACCTGCGAACAAATGGTGGCCCTGGGGCGCGCGCCCTACACCGACTGGCTCGGCCGCATGCGGGAAACCGACCGTGCCGCCGTGCGCCGTGCGCTGGAGACTGTTGGCCTGACCGACTATGCCGCCAAGACGATGGACACCCTCTCCGACGGCGAATGCCAGCGCGCGATGATCGCCCGGGCCCTGGCGCAGGACACGCCGGTGATTCTTCTCGACGAACCCACCGCCTTCCTCGACCTGCCCAACCGCTATGCCATGGTGTCGCTGCTTGCGCGCCTGGCCCGCGACGAGGGCAAATGCGTCCTTTTCTCGACCCACGATCTGGAGATCGCCCTGTCGCACTGCGACGCGGTGCTGCTGATCGACACGCCGCAACTCCGCCACATTCCGGCCTCGGAAGTAGTCTCCAGCGGCGCTATCGAACGACTTTTTGCGGGATCGGGCGTGACATACGATCCGGCGGCGAAGCGTCTGCGCCCGGCGGAACGGTAAAAAACGGCAACTTTTTTTACCGTATTTTTTGCACGAGTCACTTTTTTGGTTACCTTTGCACCGCTAAAGCATCCCCGAGCGGGGAGCGGCGATAGCGGTAAGGCCCATTCGTCTATCGGTTAGGACGCAAGATTTTCATTCTTGAAAGAGCAGTTCGATTCTGCTATGGGCTACCACGAAGGGGCCGAAAGGTCACCGGAGAGGGGGGGGGTGGAGACTCCCGAACGCGAAGAAGCAGGGAAAGGAGAACGGGACACCGAGCTTTCGAAAAGCGAGGGCCGCCTTGAAACCATGCGGCAAGACGCGAAAGACCCGGCCGGAACCGCGACCCCTGCGGGCGAACGATTCTCCCAGGAGCGGGCTGCAAGCCCATCCGCCGACAGCCACGGCTGCGCAGACAACGACACGAAAAGTTAAAAAATAAAACAACAACGAATTATGGCAAACCATAAGTCTTCGAAAAAACGGATCCGTCAGACCGCTACCAAGCGTGCCCACAACCGTCTGTTCCACAAGACGGCCCGCAACGCCGTGAAGGCTCTGCGCACGACGACCGAGAAGAGCGCCGCCGAGGTTCTGCTTCCGAAGGTAACCTCCATGCTCGACAAGTTGGCCAAGCACAACATCATGCACAAGAACAAGGCCGCCAACCTCAAGAGCGCCCTGCAGCTGCACGTGAACGCGCTGTAAGCCGGGACGGGACGACTGAGAGCCACTCTGCGAAGGGTGGCTTTTTTGTATTGAAGAAAGCAGCCTTTCGATCGATGCCACCCGGCGCCCGCTTATGCCTTACCTCCCCTACGTATGTGCCCGACTGCGTCTCGGACGGGCGGCGCCCCGGAAATACCCGAAGGAGTTCGACGCAGCTCTCGGTTTGTGCCATCGTCGCTTCCGCTCGACATAGTCCACTTGCAGTGGCTTCTGTCCTCGCACACCTATCTTCGAACATAAAACAGCTTCCGGCCCGGAGTGGCGCGGGCTACGGCTCGCACCAGCGCGGCCAAGCAGATTCAGCAATC
>CAQBGY010000027.1 GCA_948759685.1 uncultured Eubacterium sp. | reverse complement strand
TGTTTTAGAAAAAGTTTATGAAAAATCTACAAATTTGTTTCAGATATTATTAGAAAATAATAAAAATATATGAATACAAATTCAGTTAATGAAATTTATTTGTAAATAATCACAACAAAATAAATAATAAAAAAACACAATATAGGAAAAAAATGTAAAAGATAAGTAGAATAATTTGACTTTGTGTCGAAACTCTGTTAGTATTTTATGTAAAGTATATGTGTATAAAAATGTTTATGTGACAGGTAGATTGAATGAATAAATATATGAAAAAAAGATTAAAAAGAAACATATATAAACATGGCAATCTGATGATATATATTGGAATATTTGCCATAGCTTCTATTGTAACTATCGCTTCTGTTGTTAGCAGAACCGATAAAGTTGTTTTTATTGATGATTCACAACTGGCAGTTACAGAAAAAGAGTCCATCGCCATGAAAGATAAGGATACTTATAAGGTGGCAGCAAAAGATGAGAAAGTCAATACATCAACAAAGAAACAGGAATATGAATCAGGCAGTAAAGTTGTTATTCAGGTTGATGCTTTGAATGTAAGAAGTGAGGCATCACAAGAGGCAGAAGCATTGGGAATTGTCGATAAGGGTGAGATGTTTCAGATTATATCTCAGGACAGTGAATGGATTGAGATTGATTATAATGGGAACAATGGATTTGTGAAAACAGAGTTTGTAGAAATTAATAAATAAACAAAAAGAAATCCTGAAATCAGGGTTTCTTTTTTGCTTGCTTTGCAGGGCAGTTTGTTCTATACTTATGCTATCATGTATACTAGTGATTAAGAGGAAGGAGGACATATGAATTATATTGGCTGGTTAATTGTGTTTGTAATCTTTGCAGCACTGGAACTGGTGTCTTTGGGAATGACCTGTATATGGTTTGCCATAGGTGCATTGGCAGCTTGTGTTACATCACTGATTACAGGAAACTGGATCATACAGGCATTTGTTTTTATAATTGTAACAGCAGTTGTTCTTATTTTATTAAGACCGATAGCAGTGAAGCATATAAATAACAAAGCAGAGAAAACAAATGTAGAGTCTATTGAAGGTAAGATTGGAAAAGTAATATCTGATATTGATAATATTAATGCCAAAGGAATAGTAAAAATTGACGGAGTGGAGTGGACGGCTAGAAGTCAACAGAATGAAGTGATAAAAGCAGGAACTTTGGTGAAAGTAGTATCAGTTGAAGGTGTAAAGGTTATAGTAAAAGAGACAGAGAACAAATAGCAAATAAATTATTAGGAGGAAATAGATATGCCATTTTTAATTATTATTTTAGTTATAGCAATTGCAGTTGTTTCGACATGTGTGAAAATTGTGCCACAGGCACATTCATATGTTATTGAAAGATTAGGAGTTTATAAAGAAACATGGTCTGTAGGTATTCACTTTAAGGTTCCATTTCTTGACAGAGTTTCAAGAAGAGTGAATCTAAAAGAGCAGGTTGCAGATTTTGAGCCACAGCCGGTTATTACAAGAGATAATGTAACAATGCAGATTGATACAATTATTTTTTATCAGATTACAGATCCGAAACTTTTTGCCTATGGTGTGGAAAATCCTATTGTAGCAATCAAATCTCTTACAGCGACAACACTTAGAAATATTGTTGGTGATTTAGAGCTTGATGAGACACTTACATCCAGAGAGACAATTAACGCAAAGATGCGTACAGAGTTGGATGTTGCCACAGATCCTTGGGGAATAAAAGTAAACAGAGTAGAATTAAAGAATATTATTCCACCAAGAGATATTCAGGAAGCAATGGAAAAACAGATGAGAGCAGAGCGTGAGAAGCGTGAACAGATTCTTAGAGCTGAAGGTGAGAAACGTTCAGCAGTATTGATTGCAGAAGGAAAGAAAGAAGCAGCGATTCTTAATGCTGAGGCTGATAAGGAAGCAGCAGTATTGAAGGCTGATGCTGAAAAGCAGAAAAAAATGCTTGAGGCTGAAGGTGAGGCAGCAGCAATTCTTAAAGTACAGCAGGCAACAGCGGAAGGTATCAAACTTGTTAAAGAAGCAGGCGCAGATGAGGCTGTTCTTACAATGAAAAGTTTGGAAGCTTTTGCTGCAGCAGCTGACGGTCAGGCGACTAAGATTATCATTCCGTCTGAGATTCAGGGGATTGCAGGCAGTGTGAAGGCATTGGCAGAGACAATTAAAGCATAAGGATTTATTATATAAGAAACAAATAGAAAGAGCGTCTGGGACGTTAGTGAGTTCAGGATTATGTATAATGAAGAGAGAGTTTTATGTGGAGCGAATTCTTATGAAAAAAGGTTCTATTTAAATGATAAGTTTAAAAACTTACCCGAACAGGTAAAACAGGAACTGCAGATTATGTGTGTGATGTTTACGGAAGAGGTAGGTGGGACTTTAGTTTTAGAATATGATGAAGACGGATATTTACAGTTGATTACTGATGCAAATGAAGATGATATTTTGTATGATGAGATTGGCAGCGGACTCAAGATTCATCAGATTCAGTTAGACAAAAGGGAGTTGTTAGAGGCTCTGGAAATGTACTATAGAGTATTTGTTTTAGGAGAAGGCACGTGATATGTTATTAACAGTAGACGTAGGAAATACTAATATTACATTAGGTTTGTTTCAGGGAAAGGATGTTTTCGTTACATTCCGTATGAATACACAGGCAGTCAGAACATCGGATGAGTATGGTTCGCTGATTGCTGAGATGTTGGTGCGAAAAGGAATCAATATTAAAAATATTAAAGATGTGATTATCGCATCTGTTGTGCCAAAAGTTATGTATTCGCTTAACAGTGGCATTATCAAATATTTTGGTATACAGCCGATTATTGTAGGAATAGGAACAAAGACCGGTATTAAGATAAATCGTACAGATCCAAGGGAGGTAGGTGCAGACCGTATTGTAGATGCAGTGGCAGCTTATGAAATATATGGCAGGCCCTGTATTGTCATCGACTTTGGAACAGCCACCACTTATGATTTAATTGGACCGGAAGGAACGTTTGAGGCCGGTGTGACATCTCCGGGGATTCAGATTAGTGCAAAGGCACTTTGGGATTGCACTGCGAAACTTCCGGAAATTGAGATTAAAAAGCCGGATTCAATTTTAGGTAAAGATACGATTTCCAGCATGCAGGCAGGGATTGTGTTTGGCTATATTGGGCAGACAGAGTATATCGTTGAACGTATGAAAAAGGAAAGCGGTATGAAAGACCTGAAAGTAATTGCTACAGGCGGACTGGGAAGAGTTATTTATGAAAATACAGATTGTATCGATGTGTATGATAATGAATTGACGCTTCAGGGAATGAGAATTATTTACGAGAAGAATAAGAAAAGATATGAAGATAGGTAATGTTGAAATCGAAAATGGTTTGGCATTAGGACCAATGGCAGGTGTAACGGACCTGCCATTTCGTCTGCTTTGTAAGGAGCAGGGATGTGGACTTATGTACACGGAGATGGTCAGTGCCAAGGCTATTTTATATAAGAACAAAAAGACAAAGGACTTATTGGCGATTGATGAGGATGAGCATCCGATTGGCGTGCAGTTGTTTGGTTCGGAGCCGGATATTATGGCAGAAATTGCATCAGGTGTGGCATATGGTGCCTGTGACTTTATTGATGTGAATATGGGGTGTCCGGTGCCAAAGATTGTGAACAATCATGAGGGTTCTTATCTGTTAACCCAGCCAAAGTTAGTGGAAGAAATACTGACGAAGATGGTGAAAGCCAGCATCAAACCGATTACTATTAAAATTAGAAAAGGATTTAGGGATGGAGAAAGCCAGGCGGTTGAGATTGCAAAGATTGCAGAGGCTTGTGGAGTTTCAGCGATTGCCGTGCATGGAAGAACCAGGGAGCAATATTATAGCGGCAAGGCCGACTGGGATATTATTAAAGCAGTGAAAGAAGCAGTAGGTATTCCGGTTATTGGAAACGGAGATATTTTTACACCGCAGGATGCAAAAGCTATGAAAGAATATACCGGATGTGACGGACTGATGGTAGGCAGGGCGGCACGTGGAAATCCATGGATATTTAAGCAGATTAATGAATATCTGAAAACGGGAGAACTGATAGACAAGCCTACATCGCAGGAAATTAAAGTGATGATCTTGAAACATGCACAGATGTTAATTGCGTGTAAAGGGGAATTTACCGGAGTTCATGAAATGCGTAAGCACATTGCATGGTATACCGGGGGACTGCCACATTCAGCAGAACTGCGACGTAAATGTAATGAAATGGAAAGCTGGGACGAATTGCAAAAATTACTAGATGACAGATTATAGAAAAAAATCTACAAAAGTTGTATATATGCAGGGACGAAATGCCCATTAATAAAGGTGTATTGGTTGACAATAATGCTTTGCCCTGCTATTATAAAGTGTAAAACTTTTGATAGAGTGTTGATTGGAGGAAGTAACAATGGCAGATAGCACAAAGAAAAATATACTTACCTATGCAGGCCTGCAGGAACTTGAGGCTGAGTTAGAGGATTTAAAGTTAAATAAACGTAAGGAAGTAGCTCAGAAGATTAAAGAAGCTAGAGAACAGGGCGATTTATCAGAAAATGCTGAGTATGATGCTGCAAAAGATGAGCAGAGAGATATTGAGGCTCGTATTGAAGAAATCGAAAAAATCCTTAAAAATGTAGAAGTTGTCGGGGAAGATGATGTAGATGATACAAGGATAAGTGTTGGATGCCATATCGTAATCCATGATTTAGAATATGATGAAGAATTGGAATTTAGTATTGTAGGTTCTACACAGACAAATAGTTTAAAAGGAAAGATTTCAAATGAATCTCCATTAGGAATGGCATTAATCGGACATGAAATAGGCGATGTAGTGGAAGTAGAGATGGGCGAAGTCGTTTCTAAATACAAAGTAATCGATATTAAGACAAGAAAGTAAAATACGATAGATTGAGGAGCAGTAAAATGGCAGAGCAGAATAATAAGAATAATCAGCCACAGGTAGACGAAAAGCAGTTGTTAAAGGTCCGCCGTGAAAAGTTGGTAGATTTGCAGGAGAGAGGAAAGGATCCGTTTCAGATAACAAAGTATGATGTGACACATCATAGTATGGATATTAAGAATAATTTTGATGTATTAGAAGCAGAACATGACGAGGAAGGTAAGCTTGTAAAAGACCCGGCGAAATTAGTGTCTATTGCAGGACGTATTATGTTAAAGCGTGTTATGGGTAAGGCATCTTTTTGTAATGTTCAGGATTTAGAAGGAAATATTCAGGTCTATGTGGCTAGAAACGAAATTTGCGAAGAACCTTTTGATGAATATAAAGATTTTAAGAAAATGGATATTGGTGATATTGTAGGTATCAAGGGATATCCATTCAAGACAAAGACTGGAGAGATGAGTATTCATGCAACAGAAGTTACTCTTCTTACAAAGAGTCTTCAGATTCTTCCAGAAAAGCACCATGGTCTTACAAATACAGATTTAAGATATCGTCAGAGATATTTAGATTTGATTATGAATCAGGAAGCAAAGGAAGTATTTGTTAAGCGTTCTAAGATTATCAGTGAGATTCGCAGATACTTAGACGGACAGGGATTTATGGAAGTTGAAACACCAATGCTCGTTCATAATGCAGGTGGTGCAGCAGCCCGTCCTTTTGAGACTCATTTTAATGCATTAGATGAAGATGTAAAGCTCCGTATTTCTTTGGAACTTTATCTTAAGAGACTGATTGTTGGTGGTCTTGAAAAGGTATATGAGATTGGAAGAGTATTCCGTAACGAAGGTGTAGATACAAGACATAATCCGGAATTTACATTGATGGAATTATATCAGGCATATACTGATTATAACGGAATGATGGATTTGACAGAAAATCTTTACAGACATTTGGCAGAGGCTGTATGCGGAAGCGCAAAGATTGTTTATAATGGTATTGAGATGGACTTAAGCAAGCCATTTGAAAGACTTACAATGGTAGATGCAGTGAAGAAATATGCAGGTGTTGACTGGAATGAAGTAGAGACAGTTGAGCAGGCAAAAGAACTTGCAAAAGAGCATCATATAGAATTTGAAGAGCATCATAAGAAGGGTGATATTTTAAACTTATTTTTTGAAGAATTTGTAGAGGAACATCTGGTTCAGCCTACATTTATTATGGATCATCCGATTGAGATTTCTCCTTTGACAAAGAAGAAACCGGAGAATCCGGAGTATGTTGAAAGATTTGAATTTTTCATGAACGGATGGGAAATGGCAAACGCTTATTCAGAGCTTAATGATCCAATTGACCAGAGAGAAAGATTTAAGGCTCAGGAAGAGTTGCTGGCATTAGGTGATGAGGAAGCAAATACAACAGATGAGGACTTTATGAATGCATTGGAAATCGGAATGCCGCCTACAGGAGGCATCGGATTTGGTATTGACAGAATGTGTATGCTGCTTACAGATTCACAGGCGATTAGGGATGTATTATTGTTCCCGACAATGAAGAAGTTGGATTAAGAAAGCCAGTATTTATGCGGGTTTGCGGACTTTGAAGAACGCTGAAAAATACATTTTTATATAAAACTTACATCAAATGGTGCAGGATTTTGTACAGGGATGAAAAAATTGCATAATTTACGGAATAAACGGGCAGTTCCATAGCGGAATTGCCCGTTTGCATTGAAAAATACGCAAAGCAAATCAAGTAAAAGTGTATTCTAATAAGTATAATGAATATATCAGTCTAAGAGGAGGTGCGAAAAGTTGTTTGAATGGCAAAAAAGTATTCAAAGTATTGTTTTTGAACACGGAGCATTTGATTTTGAAACCGAAAACCAGGCGGTTGAAGCCGAGATTGAAAAGGCAATGTAAGAGTTTGATTATGCAAAAAGCGGTTACGAATTAGATATTACTCAGGGTAGAGTGTTTTATTTCTACCACGATTGTAAACGCTTTTGGAAATATGTCAGACCAGTCAAGAAAATAGATTAATATATAAAGTTTAGGAACTTGGAGTATAATGTCTTTTAAGGTCTTTGTTTATCCGCAAGTTACAAGAAAACGCTGAAACATACTATACTCTAATCACAGATGATGGAGTGAGAGTCTTGACTTAGACTTCAAAAATGTGGGTGTTGTCGTAGACTATATCAATATGACCGATTTCGTTTCGAAAATGAAACAGTTAAATAAAGAAGTTATAGAGAGTAATTTCCTTGAAAAATTTCTGCTATCTTACCATGATAGCAGAAATTTTTTATTAATAGTGTTTTTTTGACATTTTTTACAATTATTAATTTATACACATAAAATATATTGTATGATGAAAGGAAAACAAATGAGTAATCGCCATAAATTGTGTTGTGATTGTTGTTGTGAAGGTCCCGCCGGACCTCAAGGAGAGATTGGCCCACGTGGACCTAAAGAGGAAACCGGATCACGTGGAGAAATGGGTCCAGCTGGACCACAGGGACCACCTGGAAAAGGAATAGAACCAGCATATTTTAATGCTGTAATGCAAGGAGGATTTCAAGATGTTGAACCGGAAGAAAATGTTAAGTTTTTACTTGTATATCAGTCAGGTGACTTTTTATTTACCCCTAATACAGCAAAAACAATAGTTAATACACGAGGAATTTATCGTATTGACTATTCCTTATTGATTCGTCCGGTTACAGGACTTTTAAATGTTTCTGATGCAGTTGCTATTAATGATTTGGAAAATCCATTATCATGAGCATAATAATAACACCTTTATTTTTATTGTGCATAATTAAAAAAATGACTATAATATGCATAGACAAAGTACATTAAAAAGGAGTGAGGCTTTATGGCTGACAATAAACAGAGGATTCAAACAATTATCAAAGCAATAGGTATAATTTTTGCAGTATTTTTATCCATTGTTATAATCTACCTTGCATATGTTTTTTTATCATATAGAAGAATAGATGATAATCAAAAATTAACAGTAAATTTACCAAAGCAGCAGTCAGCAGACTTCGACAGCAGTCAGATGCCTATAAATAAAACCTATACAGTAGGAACTTACAATGTGGGTTTTGGAGCATATCTGCCGGATTATAGTTTTTTTATGGATGGAGGTAAGTACTCCAGATGTTATAGTGGCGAGAGTGGTGCAAATGCAATCAAAGGTGCAGCAGGATTGGCACTAAAATATGAGCCTGATTTTATGATGTTTCAGGAGGTGGACAGAGATTCTACAAGAAGTTATCATGTTAATCAGGAAAATCTGATAACGAAAATCTTTAACAATTACTATGAGACCTTCGCAGTAAATTACGATTCAGCATATTTATTTTATCCATTTAATGAACCAATAGGAGCTTCTTATTCGGGAATTGCATCTTACTCAAAATATAAAATAACGGATTGTCTGCGAAGAAGTCTTCCTATATCGACAGGATTTTCAAAATTTCTTGATTTAGACAGATGTTATGCAATCAATCGTATCAAGGTAGAAAATGGTAAAGAATTAGTTTTAATAAATGTTCATTTATCTGCTTATGGAAATAGTGATGAAATACGCGAAGGACAGCTGAAAATGTTGTTTGGAGACATAAAAAAGGAAATTGAAAAAGGAAATTACATTATCTGTGGGGGTGATTTTAATCACGATTTAGAAGCAGATGAAAAAGACAGTGAGAACTGTGAGAGCTGGGCATTTCCGTTTCCTAGAAGTAAAATGCCGAAGGGCGTTAAATTTGCTATGGATGAATTAGATAAGGAAACAATGGAGAAAATGCCGGAGTCTAATAGAAATAATGATACAGAATACATTCCGGGAAAAACTTATGTATGTATATTAGACGGATTTATTATTTCAGATAATGTGGAATTAAAAGGTTATCAAATAGTAGATACAGGTTATGCTTATTCGGATCATCAGCCGGTATTTATGAATTTTAAATTAAAATAAAATCAAAATGATGAAAAGGAGATTATCATGGAAGAAAAAAACACAGAGAATGTAGTAGAAACTACAGAGGAAAACATGGAAAACTTAGGACAGGCACTCGAGCAATCATATGCTTATATGGGCAATGGCGAGTACGACACAGACACATTGCTTGCCTGGGAAAAAATTTATAAGTACAAAGAATCAGGTGAGATTTTACCGGTTATTGTATCAGGAATTGTAAACAAAGGCGTGATTGCCCTGGTTGAGGGAGTACGCGGATTTATCCCTGTGAGCAGACTGGATATCAATCATGTAGAAGATACCAATGTCTGGCTTGGAAGAGATATCAGAGTACGTGTTATTGAGGCTGATATGGAAAAAAGTAAACTGGTACTGTCAGCAAGAGAAATTTTGAGGGAAGAATCAGCAGCGGTCAGAAAGGCACAGAAGGAAATGGCTGTTTCTAAGATAGAAGTTGGTTCTGTTGTGGAAGGTAAAGTTGAATCTCTTCAAACTTATGGGGCGTTTGTAGATTTAGGAAATGATGTAACCGGTTTGGTACATATTTCTCAGATTTCAACCAATCATATAAAGTCACCAAAAGAGGTTTTAGAAGTGGGGCAGGTGGTTCAGGCTAAGGTCATTAAAAATGAAAATGGAAAAATAAGTCTGAGTATCAGGGACTTACTTGAAGAGCAGCGTGTACAAGAGGAAGAAGAAATAAAGAACAACATTCCTAAAGTTGAGAATATTGGAACATCTTTAGAAAGTTTATTAAAAGGATTAAAATTGGACTAAAAAACGGGAAAAATGTAATAAAAATTGTTCAAAAAAAACGTTTCATAAATATAAGTACCTAAAATAAAAAATGGCTCCTTAGGTAATAAATGGCTAAATGGTATCATTTGCATATTAATTATTGAAAGGGGAAATTATATGCAAATTACAAAAAGAATCAGTGGTTTCTTGATGGCGCTTATTATGGTAATTAATTTATTTACCGGATATACAGCTCCGGTAGAGGCCAGTGACGCAAAACAAGACACAAAAGAGGTACCATATCGAAATGTTATGTACTATGGAGAGTGGTCAATTTATGCGGGACAGAAAAATTTTACACCTGACAAAATTGACGGTAGTTTAATTACACATTTGAATTTTGCGTTTATGGATGTGGATGCAGAAGGAAATTTGAATGTTTGTGATTCATGGGCAGATTACGAAAATCCAAATGTAGGATATTCAGTAGGGTACGACAGTTTATATAGTGGAGTATTGGGAGCAATGCTTTTATTAAGAAACAAGTATCCGAATATGAAAATTGGTATTTCTGTTGGAGGATGGACCAGATCCGGTGATTTTCCAAAGCTTGCAGCTAAGGCGGAGTCAAGAGAGAATTTTGCGAAGAATATTGCAAAATTTATTCACTATTACGGATATGATTTCGTAGATATCGACTGGGAGTATCCAACAGCAGACAGAAATCCGGATCCGGATGGAAATGGTGTTACAATAGATAAGGGATGTAAGGGTTCTGAAGCCGATACAAGAAACTTCACACTTCTTATGCAGGCCATTAGAGATCAATTGGATTATTATGGTAGTGTAGATGGAAAGTATTATGAATTATCATGTGCAATGTCAGCATCACCGGCAATGATGTCAAAGATAGAATATGATAAAGTTTTAGAAATTGTTGATTTTGCAAATATGATGACATACGACTTGAATGGTGCATGGAATGGTTATACAGGGCATCAGACAGCACTTTATACCAATGAGTCATATGATCATGAAACGCAGAAAGACGGACAGTTTTCGGTTGATACATGTATAAAGTATCTGGAAGATACATATGGCAATGACATTGATTATTCAAAAATTGTAGTAGGTGTTGCACCATATACAAGAGGCTGGGCAGGCGTTAAAACGGATGGTAAAGATCCTAAAAATCCGGGTCTGTATGCTACTGCAGAGCCAAACAGTGTGAAAGCACCGGATGGTACGACATCGGGAACATTTGCTTATGGAGATATTGATTCGCTGATAAGTAAATATAACTTAAAGGAATACTATGATGAAACAGCACAGGCTGCATATTATTACAGTGCAGATACAGGTTACTTTTTTACCTGTGATAATGAGAGATCTGTTGCAGCGAAAGGTCAGTATGTCAGAGAAAAACATCTTGGTGGGCTGATTTCGTGGATGGCATCACTGGACAGCACAAGTTCTGTCACAAGAACAATGAAGAAGGCTTTATATGGTGATTCTTCAATTCCAGCACAAAAGATTGTTGTACCTGAAAAAGAAAACGTTTCAATCGACGTTAGTGTTTCTGGTAACACATATACATTCACAGTAAAAAATAATAATAGTCTTGTGGAATCAAGTGTGGCAACGCTTCCGGGAAGCGGAGACAAGCCGGCGTTGCCACAGGCTGAAAAGTTTGGAAAATCTGTAGTTTATCCTAAATTTTATTTTAAAACAAAAAGTGGTGAATTACTTACAGGAGATTGGAGCTCCGGCGGTACGGTTACATCAGGCGATGGTTATACAATTATAACTCCTCCTGAATGGTCAGGAAAAACATTAGAACCCGGTGCAACAATGACATTTACATTGAAATCTTCTACGACAGCAGATAAAGCGAATATTGCACAGGTTTTAATGACAACGAGAGCTGTTACATCAGGCGAGGAATTAGGAACTACTGTTTTATATAGTGATTCCAGCGAAATTACTACAACGAAGACTCCGGCAGTCACAACGAAGAAAGAGGAAACTACAACGAAGGCTCCGGCAGTCACAACGAAGAAAGAGGAAACTACAACGAAGGCTCCGGTAGTTACAACAAAGGATGAGACAACAAAGACTCCGGTAACAACAACAAAAAAAGAGCCGGACACAACAAAAACACAAACAACGACAGGTTCCACAGTAGGAACAGGAAGTTATCCTGCGTGGTCACCAAATAATGTAGCTTATGCTTTAGGAGCAATTGTTTCTTATAATGGCAAGGTGTATGAATGTACATATGCACATAATTCTAATACAGCATGGACACCTACCGAGGCTTTTACGCTTTGGAAAGAAAGAGCTGATTTAATTCATATTGAGACAACAGGAAGTTCAACAAATCCAGGTCATGAAGAAACGACAACAGTAAACAACTATACTGTTAATACAACTTTACCAGAGCATATGGTAACGGGTTATTGGCATAATTTCTTAAATGGTTCGACTGCATTGAAATTATCAGATGTACCTTCATATTATGATATGATATGCGTATCATTTGCGAATTCATCAACGGTACCGGGTAAAGTTACATTTGAACTGGATAAAGATTTGTCTAATGCACTTGGTGGTTATACGAAAGCGCAGTTTATTCAGGAAATTAAAGAGCTGAAAGCAAAAGGGCAGCATGTAATTATCTCAGTTGGTGGTGCGGAAGGTACTACATACATCAATGATGCAGCTTCATCAGAACAGTTTGCTTCAAGTCTGATATCAATGATTGAGGAATATGGATTTGAAGGTGTTGATATTGATTTTGAGGGAGCAGCAGTATCAGGAACAAATTATATTGCCAGTGCGTTGAGAAAAGTCCACAATCATTTTGGTGATAACTTTATTATAACAATGGCACCTGAGACATATTATATTCAGACGGACAGATTATCAGCGAACGATATTACAACAGCGTATTATCGGTTGGCACTGGAAATTAAAGACATTTTAACAATTTGTTATCCACAGTTTTATAACTCAGGTGGAATGATTGGATATGGTGGAGCAAACGTAAATCCGGGAAATGCAGATTTCCTCACATCGTTATCTACACTTTTATTAGAAGGCGGCTTAAGACCGGATCAGGTTGCAATTGGTGTTCCTTCTACATCAAAGGCGGCTGGCAGTGGATATGTTGAGCCGGGTATCGTATCAACAGCAGTAAATTCATTAGTTTATAAGAGAAGTTCAGGTTCATTTACTCCTCCAAATGCGTATCCGACGTTGCGTGGTGTTATGACATGGTCAATTAACTGGGATGCGACGAATGGTTATGCATGGGCAAAAGCGATGGATTCATTGATGGATTCTCTGCCAAAGTCAGGCATTACAACTACAACAAAAGAACCGACAACAACAAAAACACAGATAACTACAACAAAGCAGCAGCCAACAACAATAGAAAATGATACAACAAAGAATATTGTTCAGAGACCATCTGCCCCAACCGGTTTGACATATGCAGGGAATGCAGATTTACCATATTATTTTGCATGGACTGCAGCAGCAAACGCAGAATCCTATAAGGTATACGTGAATGGAATTTATGCTGCAACAGTAATCAGTGAAAGTGTAAGTCTGGATTCAAAATTCTTTCCATCAGAGGGTACTTATACGATTGGTGTGAGTGCTGTAAATGAAGGTGGAGAGTCAGAGCAGACAACAATATCTTATATTGTAAAAAGCAGTGAAGTTACGACTTCACCAGTTGTAACTACAGAGGAAGTTACAACAAAAAATGTAAATCCGGGAAATAAAAAGGCACCGGTATTGATTGGTTATTATCATACATGGCATAATTCAGGAAATCCATTTATTAAATTAAGGGATGTTGACAGTAATTGGGATATTATCAATATATCTTTTGCAGAGCCGGTTTCAGCAGGCAGTACAGATGGTAAAATGCAGTTTAATATCTCAGGATTGACATCAGATTATACAAAGAATGATTTTAAGGCAGATATAAAAGCACTGCAGGCTAAGGGAAAGAAGGTTGTATTATCCATTGGCGGTTATGAGGGATATTTCTCTCTGAATTCAGAAGGAGCAATCAATCAGTTTGTCAATGATATTAAATCCTTTGTCAATGAATATGGCTTTGATGGTATTGATATTGATTTAGAGCAGTCTTCAGTTAATTTCAGTCAGGGAAATGATAAAGATATCAGACAGATTACTTCACCACAGTTAAAGAATATGACAACTGCTATAAGAAGGATTGTCAGCAGTTATGGTAAAGAGTTTATTTTATCCTGGGCACCGGAAACATTTTACATGCAGATGGGATACACTTATTATGCAGGCATTAATCAGTGGTGTGATCCCAGAGCAGGTTCATATCTTCCAATGATTAATGCATTGAGAGATATTACGACATTTGTTCATGTTCAGTTATATAATTCTATTGCAATAACAGCGCCGGATGGCAAATCATACAGTATGGGAAACAAAGATGCAGTCGTTGCAATGTGCAGAATGTTATTAGATGGTTTCCATGTTGGAGAAGGAGTTGGAGTGGCACCAACAGATGCCACATGGTTTGCGCCGCTTAGAGCAGATCAGGTTGTTATTGGTGTTCCGTCATCAGCGAATGCAGCGGGAAGCGGACAAATTTCCAATGCTGAGTTACAGGCAGCTTTTACAGAACTTAACAATGCTTATCCGGGAATGGGTGGAATTATGACATGGTCTATTAATTGGGATAATGCACAGAATAATAATAGTTTTGCAAGAGAGAATAAAGCGTTTTTATCAAAGTTCGGAAGCGGCGAAGTTCCAACGATAGAGACAACGACACAGCAAGTGACAACAGAGGCACCGACAACAGAGAAGCCTACACAGCAGGTAACAACAGAGGCACCGACGACACAGAGACCTACAGAGCAGATACCAACAACAGAGAAACAGACAGAACCACCTACTACGGAAAAGCCGACAGAAGTTCCAAGCACTGAAAAACCGACAGCTGCACCGACAGAAAAGCCGACGGAAGACAAAACAACAGAGGCTCCAACAAGTGGAAATATAGAGTGGAAAGCTGTTTCGGGAAGCAATACAATATTCTATAATGCAAATCACACATTAACAGGAATCGTAAATGTTCAGAAACCTGGCTTTGCAGCAGAAGAAGGAATTTATGTAACGGTACCGGCGGCTATTAGTAAGGTGATGGTAAATGGAATAGAAACATCAGGTTCAGCAATTCAGGGAGCAGGAGCAGTTATTTATTTGTCAGCGTTAAATAAGCAAATAAATGTAATTGAAATTGAATATGCAGGTGGAAAAGGTGAAATTCTATTTAGGAATGCAGCAATAGGTGGGGCAGACATGACAACAAAACCTACAGAGACTGTGACTCAGGAACAGATTACAGAAAAGCCGACATCAGCACTAACTACACCAGCACCGGTTCAGACTACAACAGAGATGCCAACACATGATATTGGTGTAAAAGTACCCGAAGCAGTTACCGGACTGACACATGCACCTGCAGGAGACGGTTCTCTTCCAAATTACTTTGCATGGGCAGGAGTGAGTGAAGCAACACAATATAATTTTTATATTAATGGACGATACGTAGGAAGTAGTACATATGCTGCATATAATGCTGATAAATTCTTTAAGGATGCAGAGGATGGTAATTACACCATTGGAGTAACAGCTGTAAATGACGGTGGAGAATCGAAAATAACAACCATCCAATTTAAGAAAGCAACACCGAAAATGATGGCAGGAAGAAGTGCATTGGAAACTTCTCAGGTTTTAACAGCGGGAAAAAAGAACTCTGCAAAAAAAATAAATATTACTTTTAAAAGTGTTAAAGGGGCAAAGAAATATCAAATACAAATTGCAAAAAATAAAAAGTTTAATAAACTTCTTGTTAAAAAGATTGTGAAAAAGTGTAAATTGAGCATTAAAAATAAAAAATTTGCATTTAGGAAAAAATTGTATGTTAGAGTACGGGTGAAAGGTGCAAAAGTCTGGTCCAAAACAAAAAGAGTAAAAATAAAGTAAGTTTTTAAAAGATGCTGTACAGATTAAAGTTGTAATCTGTATAGCATTTTTTTTATAAAAATATAAAGTAGAAAAACATTTTTATTCGGTATCGACTTTTATCGACTTATTTCGCCTAAAATCATTATAAATAATGAGAAAAATGTAGATAAAAATATTTTTATATATTGCAAAAAAATGTTTCAACTGCTACGTTTTAATTGTTAATTATAAATAGAAAAGGAGAAAATTATGAGGAAACAATTTAAAAAATTGACAAGTGTAACTTTAGCAGTGACAATGCTGGTATCATTATGTAGTGCCAATATTGTTAAAAGCACAACAACAAAAGCTGAGAATAAAGCAGTAACAGTTTTTGACCAAATTGAAAAAGTTAATATCTCAGAGAATAAACTAGATGATATTGCGGAAGCAGCTTTGGATGATGGGGCAAGAGCTGCAAAAGAAGTGAATAAGTATAAAGATGAAGCAGATTATAATGCAGCATTAAATTCTGCACTGACATCTTATTATGAGACAGAAGAATTTGAGCAGTTAAAAGAATTTCAGCAAACTGTGGACAGCCGAAGCGATGAAGTTGTAGAGGCATATGAAGAAGCGGCAGAAGAAAGAAACAAGGGAGATAAAAATGGTTTCGAAGCAGGAAAAGTTTTAGCCATATTTGATGGAGATGCAACAGAAGAGGAAATTCATGCAGTCTGTGAAGCACAGAATGGAGATATAGAATCTATTTATAAAGATTTCACAGGAGATTATGTTGCGGAAATCTCTATATCATTAGGACAGACTGTAGACATGGCATCAGAAGCATATAGTCAGTATAGTATTACAGAGTCAGTGGACAGCAATGATTATTATGGCGTAGAAGAAAGCGTACTAGGCTCAACAAATGATCCGGATATCAAGAATCAGTATTATTTAGATAATATATATGTGAAAACGGCTTGGGATTATGTTTCCAGTCATACTCATGATAAAGTATTGGTAGGAGTTATTGATACAGGAGTACAGGTTGATCATCCTGATCTTAAAAATGTGCTTTCACCGTATTCAGCAGATGTGACAGGTAATACACCTGTTCTACTGAAAGATTGTGCTGAACCGGCAAAAGATGACCATGGAACAGGAGTGGCAAGTATTATTGCAGCGGAAGCAAATAATAGCAGACAGATGGCAGGAGTAGCTAGTTGTTATAATAATGATGTTGTGGAAATACTCGGAATTCAGGCATCTACTTATAGTGAGCAGTATAAGGAGTATCGCTTCGCAACATGGGATATTGCAAAGGCTTTAAATTACTGTGCAGAAAAGGGGACAAAAGTTATAAATATGAGTCTTGGAGGATATGTATATAATAAATCAGAAGAGAATCTGATAAATAAACTGACTGCTGCAGGGATTATTGTAGTATGTGCAGCTGGGAATGATACTACAAGCGAAGATCATTTTCCTTCGGATTATGAAACAGTAATTGGGGTAGCATCAACAACTTCAGAGAATATACTTTCATCATTTTCTAATTATGGAAGTCAGAAGAATATATGTGCACCAGGCAGCGATATGTATATGTTAAATCACCAGTCGGTTACACGATATAATAGTGGAACTTCGTTTGCATCTCCGGTAGCTGCAGCTGTTGCAGCGATGATGTGTTCATTAAATGATGATTTAAATTACTTTGATGTTAAGAGAATTATGGTAAATACTGCAACAGACTTAGCTGATGGAACATCAAGGAACAAAGTACCATATGGAATTGTTAATGCAGCGAAGTGTGTAGAGTATGCAGTTGATTATACACCAGAGACATTATTTAAGTTTGAACCTAAAGAATATCAAAATCTGGCATATAGAAAAAAAGTAACAGCATCAAGTGCTTATAATACAGACACATTTCCACTAAGTAATCTGGTAGATGAAGATGATAAAACAAAGTGCATTACAGGGAATGAGAGTGGACAATGGGTAGAAGTAGATTTAGGTAATATATATGATATTGATAAAATAAATCTTGGTTATGATAGATTTAGCAATACAGGATATCGGATAGAAGTTTCGGAAGATAACGAAAATTGGACAGAAATAGCACGAGGAGATAAAGAAGCACAGGTTAGTAAGGTTTTTGAGTTCGAAAAACAAAAAGCCAGATATGTAAAGGCAGAATTTATTGATAATGATACATATGTAGTATTAACAGAGTTACAAGTTTATGGATATAATTATGATGCAATACAATATAAAGATATTTTAAATGAAAAAGAAAAACCGTCTGAAGTATTGAACATGACAGCAAAGTGGTCTTTCCCTGGCGGTGCTGTCGTTACATGGAAAGATAATGCAAATAGATTATCAAAGGGCTATACCTATAATCTTTATGTGGATGGCAAGTTTAACAGATCGGCTTCATCAGCAACAATATGTATAATTACAGGATTATCTGCAGGAACACATACATTTAAAATTACTTCATGTCTCAATGGATACGAATCAGAAGGAGTAGAAATTCGTACATACGTTGGAAGTACAGTGCCGACAGCCACAACTGAGGCACCAACGACAACACCGATTCCGACTACCACACCAATACCAACTACAGAGGTATCGACAACACCGGTTCCAACTACTACAGGTGCAGATGAAGAGTTATTGGAAGTAATAGGAATGGTTGCATCCTGCCCGTCAGATAATACAATAGGAGTTGTATGGGGGCAGGATGATGAGAGAATTAACAGTGGGTATAAGTACAATGTGTATATTAACGGTATTAAAGTATTAAATAATGTAATTTGTAATTATTATGTAATTGATAACGTTCAAGCAGGAAATGTTAACGTAAAAGTAACAGCAACCCTCAATGGAAGAGAAACAGCGGGAGTTACACAGATGGTAAATGTGACGGGAGATGGGCAAGTGCCAACAACACCAGTAAAAACAACAGAAACACCGACCATCACACTAGTACCTACAACAACACAGATGCCGACTATCACTGAGACACCTTCAACTACTACAGCGGGACCTGCAACAACTGTAGTTTCAGGAAAAGTACCATTGGAAGTAATAGGAATGGTTGCATCCTGCCCGTCAGATAATACAATAGGAGTTGTATGGGGGCAGGATGAGGATCGAATGAATAGTGGATGTAAATATAATGTATATATTAATGGAGAGAAGAAATTAAATGAGGTAATATGTGCATATTATACAATTGAGAATATCAGTGCCGGACCGGTAACTGTAAAGGTAACATCAGTGCTGAATGGTATTGAGTCACCGGGAGTCGTACAAAATATTAATGTTTCAGGAACAGTTCTGAGATAGAACATATGCAACCGTTTCACATTTTAAAATGTGGAACGGTTGTTTTTTGAATTACGTGTAATACTGTGGTAATATATATAGAAGGAAAATTTATATAATTGTAAAAAATAGGAGAATTGTATGGATATATATATTGTTCGTCATGGTGAAACAGTGTGGAATAAATCAAGATTATTACAGGGAAGCAGAGATATTGAATTGAGCAAAGAGGGAAGAGAAGCAGCAATATATCGGGGAGAACAGTTACAGGATATCGACTTTGATGTTATGTATAGTTCTCCATTATCCAGAGCTTATGAGACTGCATGTTTGATTCGTGGCAGTAAAGATATAGAAATTATAAAAGATGACAGACTACGAGAGGTTAGCTTTGGAGTAAACGAGGGAGAGTGTGCAATTGAACTCCAGAAAGATACGAGCAATCCTTTTTGTAAGTTTTTTGATGACCCTGAAAATTATATTGCACCGGAAGATGGAGAGTCTTTAAAGGAAGTATGTATTCGGACAAAAGAATTTATGGAAGAAGTTATTGAGCCACAGAAAGACAAATTAAATAAAGTATTGATTGCAGGGCATGGTGCAATGAATAAAGGTATTATGTGTCATGTGCTAAATCATGGTCTGGATAAGTATTGGTCTGGAGGATTACAGAAAAATTGTGGAATTTTGATTGTCAGATTAGATGATAAAGGTTATGAACAGATTGGAGAGTTATAGTAAAAAAGGATAGAAAGATGGAAAATAGATTTTCAAGAACAGAAATTTTAATTGGAAAAGAAAAAATGGATAAATTAAAGAACGCCAGAGTGGCAGTTTTTGGGGTCGGTGGTGTTGGTGGATATGTTGTAGAGGCTTTGGCAAGAAGCGGTATTGGGACTTTAGATTTAATTGATGATGATAAGGTTAGTCTGACAAATATTAACAGACAGATTATAGCAACCACGAGCACTGTTGGAAAATATAAAGTAGATGTAGCAAAGGACAGAGTATTGGACATTAATCCGGAAGCAACAGTAAACATATATAGGACATTCTATCTTCCGGAAACAGCAGAACAGTTTGATTTCTCTAAGTATGACTATATTGTAGATGCAATAGATACAGTTACAGGGAAATTACAGTTAGTTGAGCAGGCAAAAGAAAGTGGAACAGATATTATCAGTTCTATGGGAGCGGGAAATAAAATGAATCCGGCCGCATTTGAAGTGGATGACATTTCCAGAACTTCGGTCTGCCCTTTGGCAAAAGTTATGAGGCGCGAATTAAAAAAGAGAGGGATTCAGAATCTAAAAGTAGTTTATTCAAAAGAAAAGGCTCTCATACCTCAGGAAATTGCTGAGGAAAATGGAAAACATATAAAAAGACAGATACCCGGAAGTAATGCATTTGTGCCATCGGTAGCAGGATTAATAATAGCTGGAGAAGTTGTAAAGGATATAACTAAAAAGTTATAGAAATATAAAAAATACACTCACTAAAAAATGAGGGTGTTGAATTGAGTGAATAGCAATTTTATAATAAATAGCGAATGAAAAAATATAGGAGGTGCGGTTGCCCTCCTATATCAATGTAAAGAGAAAGGAAAAAGGTTATGAAAAGATTATTTTCAAAAATCACAGCTGTTATTGTAGCAGTTGCAGTTGTACTGAGTACAATGGGGATGATTGATTGGTTATCAATAAGCAGTGAGGTAAATGTTTCCGCAGCTGCAACAACAATCACATCAATGGAATGCTATGACAATGCGAATGGACCAGTTATAAAAAGAGAAGGTGTTGACGAAGCCAGTTTTGGATTTGTTATGCCAAAGTTTAATGGAAAAACAAGTAAAGAGCTTTCTATCGCAGATGTCGAGAAGGATTTACAGGTTTATGTAAAACAGGCAAACGGAACAGGCGGAGAATGGAAAAAGATTGAAGACGTTAGTTATTTTAAATGGAATGAAACCTGGGCTTGGGAATATCAGGACTGGGGTGGCGGCAACGGAGGTTGGATTTGCTGGATGAAGCTGACAGAAACAACAGAATTCCGTTTCCATGGTAAGACAAATAATATTGATTTAGATTATACAATGGACTTCACAAATCTGCCAAAGTATGAGTTGAAGAGTATATCTACTACAGAGACAAACATTGCAGCAGATACTACTGGTAAATCAGCTACACATTGGGGTGCTTGGACATTTAATGGAGATAGCAGCATTAAATATAAGCAGGTGGAAAATGATATTACAATTTTAGTAGATAACAATGACGGAAAAGGATTTGTAAAATTCTTAGGAAATGCTGCTTCAGGATTCCTTTGGGATCAGAATTTTGGTTACTATACAGATGGAGATGGTGGATACTGGTTTACAAATATTAACTGGTCATTTACACTTAGATTCCAGAAAAAAACTGACAGCAGTATTTATCAGGACGTTAAGGTTACATATACAGAACCGACTAGAAACAGTTTTAAAATATCAGCA
>CAQBGY010000026.1:18627-21665 GCA_948759685.1 uncultured Eubacterium sp. | reverse complement strand
CGCTTCGTTCCATGAAGAGAGCAGAATATACTCCGGAATGTATGGGACATTTCGGGCTGGCAGCAAAATATTATACACATTTTACCTCACCAATCAGACGTTATCCCGATTTACAGATACATCGTATTATAAAAGAGTGTATTAATGGAAAGATGTCAGATAAACATGCAGAGCATTTCAGAAGTATTCTGCCACAGGTCACAAAAGACTGCAGTACTTATGAGCGAAGAGCTGATGAGGCAGAGAGAGAAACGGAAAAACTAAAAAAAGCAGAATATATGAGAAGTCAGATAGGAGAAGAGTTTGTAGGGGTTATTTCCGGTGTAACGAACTTTGGAGTTTATGTGGAACTTCCAAATACAATAGAAGGTCTTGTTCATGTTTCGAACATGACAGACGACCATTATATCTATGATGAATCATCCTATTCTATGACCGGTGAGCGTACAAGAAAAACTTACAAACTTGGACAACCGGTAAAAATAAGAGTAGAGAGTGCAGATAAGTTGTCTAGAACTATTGATTTCTCTATGTTACAATAGGATTCGAGGTATATGGCGGAAAGGAAGGAATAACAATGGCTTCAGAAAAATTAATTGCCAGCAATAAAAAGGCGAGGCACGATTATTTTATAGAAGATACTTATGAGGCAGGAATTGTATTGCATGGCACGGAGGTAAAATCTCTTCGTGCAGGACATTGCAGTATTAAAGAGTCTTTTGTGAGAGTGGATAATGGAGAAGTAATCATATATGGAATGCATATTAATCCTTATGAAAAAGGAAATATTTTTAATAAAGACCCATTAAGACCAAAGAAGTTAATGCTTCATAAATATGAGATTAATAAATTAATTGGAAAATTAAACGAAAAAGGTTTAACTCTTGTTCCGCTTAGAGTATATTTTAAAGGAAGTCTTGTGAAAGTGGAAATTGGACTCGCAAGAGGTAAGAAATTATATGACAAGCGCGATGATATCAGAAAACGTGATTTAAAACGCGAACACGAGAGAGATTATAAGATTAAGATGCGCTAATTTAAAGATATTAGAACGACAAGTTAAGTTTTAATATAAGTGCAAAATGGATAGGAATGGAGGAAAGAATAATGTACACAGAATCATTAGTAAAGTTGGGAAAGGTCCGCTCAGAAATAAGAGAGATATTTGAGTATGGAAACAAAAGAAAAGCAGAGATAGGAGCAGAAAATGTTTTTGATTTCAGTATTGGAAATCCCAGTGTTCCTGCACCAAAAAGTGTAGATGATGCAATTGTGGATTTGGTAGAGGATTTCGATTCTGTTGCTTTACATGGATACACGTCAGCACAGGGAGATGCCGGTGTGAGAGAGACGATTGCTGATTATACAAACAAAAAATTTGGAACAAATATTACAGCAAACCACATTTATATGACATGCGGTGCGGCAGCTTCACTAACCATTGTATTGAATGCCATTTTACAAAAAGATGACGAATGTATTGCATTCACTCCTTATTTTCCTGAATACGGAGTATTTATTGAGAGAACAGGAGCAAAATTAGTTGCAGTAACATCAGAAGAAAAAACATTCCAGATTGACATGGATAAGTTTGAAAAAGCAATTACAGAGAAAACAAAAGCTGTAATTATTAATTCTCCAAATAATCCATCCGGTGTGGTTTATACAGTAGATACCATCGAAAAGATGTGTGATCTGTTGAGAGAAAAGGAACAGGAATATGGTCATCCGATATTTGTAATTACAGATGAACCATACAGAGAACTGGTTTATGATGATACAGAAGTTCCATACATAATTAATTACTATGACAATACATTTGTATGCTATTCTTATAGTAAGGCATTGTCATTGCCAGGAGAGAGAATTGGATATATTGTAGTATCGCCAAATATGGTAGAGGAAGAAGATGCATATGCGGCAGTATGCGGCTCAGCACGAGCACTTGGTTATGTCTGTGCATCAAGCATGTATCAGAGAGTTATAGCAAGATGTATCGATGATACAGCAGATATTTCCATTTATAAGAAAAACAGAGATTTGTTATACAATGCATTAACAGAAATGGGATATGAATGTGTTTATCCCGATGGAGCATTTTACCTGTTTGTAAAAGCAATGGGTGAGGACTCTCATGAATTTTGTGAAAAAGCGAAAGAACAGGAATTGTTACTGGTACCCGCAGACAGCTTTGGAACACCGGGATATGTGAGAGTTTCTTACTGCGTACAGACCAAACAGATAGAAGATGCACTGCCGGCATTTCAGGCGTTGGCAGACAGTTACAAATAAGAAAAGAATGTCAAGGATATAAGAGTAATTGATACATAATGAAAGGTCGTGAAATATGAGTAATCAGTACAGCTGTGAGTTTTGCAGCAACTATGTATATGATGAGGAATATGAGGAGTATGGATGTGTGGTAAATATGGACGAGGATGACCTTGCCATGCTGATGCAGTTTAAGCGTGCAACATGTCCGTATTTTTCTTATGGCGATGAATACAGAATTGCCAGAAAACAGTAGATTTGATTGTTACAAAATGAAGAGGATATCATGATACAGGAAACTTATATTAAGATAACAGAAAAAATAAGGTCAACTCATTATGGAGAGAGGATAATTGTCTTTATCAACAGGTTATTAACGGATATCGTTTATATTTCCTTTCTGGTATTGCTTGTTTATCTGGCATTACATAGAGATAAGGTTATGGTAAAGATTGTAATGGTTACAGGAATTTCTTTTGTTCTGGTTAGTGTAATCAGACACTTTATTAATGCAGAAAGACCATACACAAAATATGGGTTTATACCGTTGGTCCCAAAAGAAAAAAAGGGGGATTCTATGCCCAGCAGACATGTTTTTTCTGCATTTGTTATAGGAATGGCATTTCTGCATATGAATATAGCGTTGGGAATTATCATTTTAATTATAGGATGTTTGATGGCAGTCATACGGGTTATCGTAGGCGTACATTTTCCACGGGATGTAATTGCAGGGGCAGTTATTGGAATATTATCAGGAATCATTGGAT
>CAQBGY010000026.1:0-18617 GCA_948759685.1 uncultured Eubacterium sp. | reverse complement strand
TTTACAAACTTATTTTGTTTTGACATATTATCTAATATAAAAATTGAAAGGGTTTAGAGAAATCTAATCAGATTCACAGTTTGATAGGAGATGATAATATGTCAAAACAAAATAAGTTTGTAAAGGATATGACACAGGGGACGCCTTGGAAATTATTATTACAATTTGCAGTTCCCCTTTTTATCGGAAATATATTTCAGCAGCTGTATAATATGGTTGATTCCATAATTGTTGGAAATTATGTCAGTTCTAATGCTTTAGGTGCTATTGGGACAACGAACTCTCTTCATTTTTTCTTTTTTTCCTTGGTTGGTGGTCTTTCGGTAGGTATTGGGATTATTGTGGCACAGTTTTTCGGTGCTGAAAACGAAGAAAAGGTTAAGGATACCATAGGAAATGCGATATGGATTGTTACAGCAGGCTCTATCATTATGGCTTTAATCGGATTTTTTGCGGCGAGACAGGTTCTTATTTTATTAGATACAGATCCGGTAATTTTAGAGGATGCGGTGGCATATTTAAAGGTAACCTCCATAGGTATATGCTGTATGGGACTTTATAATGGTGTGTCCAGTATTTTAAGGGCATTAGGAGATAGTAAAACACCATTATTTTTCTTGATTTTTGCTAGTATCGTGAATGTTGTTCTGGATTTTGTTTTTGTACTGGCTTTTGACTGGGGTGTAGTAGGTGTGGCTGTGGCTACAGCTTTTGCACAGTTTTTATCAGCCATTACATGTATTATATATGCATATAAAAGCAATACATATTTTCGCTTGAAAAAACAGAATTTCAAACTACAGGTAGCGATATTTAAGAAGAGTTTAAGACTTGGTATACCGGTAGCATTACAAAATTCACTGATTGCATTTTCACTAATTGTCCTGCAAAAGGTTGTTAATAGTTACGGAGCTAATTTTACGACTGCGTTTACGGTAGTAACAAGAATAGAGACTTTGATTCAGCAGCCATTTATGTCTTTGGGTGCGGCAATGTCTACGTATACCGGTCAGAATCTGGGAGCAGGAAAAGTGAAACGCGTTATCAAAGGATTTAATTCTGCAAATGTTTTGAATACAATGTTTGCATTAGTGGTTATTGCAGTTTTCTGGTTATTTACGCCACAGATTGTGTCCATATTTGGAGATGACAGCCACGTACTAAAAATCGCAGTAGACGGACTTCGCATTACCAGTTGTTTTTATTTGTTTTTAGGTTTGATTTATCCTACCAGAAATGTGTTAAATGGCGCAGGTGATGCTATGTTTTCGCTATTTACAGGAATTGTGGAGTGTATTGGACGAGTGGGTCTGGCATATCCGTTGACGTTAATTCCGTTTTTGGGAAGTTATGGTGTATTTTATGCAACAGGGCTTACATGGCTGCTAAATGGATTATTTAGTTTAGTGAGATATAAAAGGGGAAAATGGAAGACAATTAATTTAGTAAAATTAAACAATGAACCGGCAGATATTGAGGAGTCTGCCCAGGCAGATAGTTACGCATAGAAAAATATGTGCAGAATATAGTGAGGGAGGTGATTGTATGTATGAAACAAAGGAAAATATAGAGAAAGTGATTTTAGTGGCTGTTTCTACCGGAAACGAAGAAGATGCCATGGAATCGCTTGATGAATTAGAGGAATTAGTAAAAACGGCAGGAGCAGAAGTTGTAGGACGCATTGTGCAGAATTTGGAGCATATTAATAATGCTACTTATGTAGGAACAGGAAAGGTACAGGAAATAAAAGACCTTATCTGGGAAACAGATGCGGCAGCGATTATATGTGATGATGAGTTGTCTCCTGCGCAGTATAAAAATTTGGAAGACGAATTAAATGTTAAAGTTATGGACAGAACGTTAGTAATTTTAGATATTTTTGCAGGAAGAGCAAGAACAGCAGAGGGTAAAATCCAAGTAGAACTGGCACAGCTCAGATATCGTTCTACCAGATTGATTGGCATGAGAAATCTTTCACGTCAGGGGGGAGGGATTGGAACCAGAGGACCTGGTGAGAAGAAATTAGAAGTAGACAGACGACTCATTCGAAATCGTATTGCTCAATTAAAAGAACAGGTTCGTGATATGGAGAATCACAGACAGGTAACCAGAGCGAAACGACAGGACAATCCGGTTTCGGTTGTCGCAATTGTAGGATATACCAATGCAGGAAAGTCCACATTATTAAATACATTGACCGATGCCAGCGTTTTGGAAGAGGACAAGTTATTTGCGACATTGGACCCGACTACAAGAAATTATAAACTGCCTGACGGACAGGAAGTGCTTTTGACAGATACGGTAGGATTTATCAGAAAACTGCCTCATCATTTAATTGATGCATTTCGAAGCACATTGGAGGAAGCAAAATATTCAGATATTATTATTCATGTAGTAGATGCTTCAAATCCGTCCATGGATAAAAATATTCATGCTGTGTATGAAACGTTAGAAAATCTTGATGTGAAAGATAAGATTATTATTACTGTATTCAATAAGCAGGATAAACTTATAGAAAAACCTATTTTAAGAGATTTTAAGGCTGATTATGTAGTAAATGCTGCGATTAAAAAGGGAATAGGTATTGACGAGATAAATGAGGCTGTAGAAAAGGCATTAACATCCATGAGAGTAATGGTTGAGAAAGTGTTTGATTACGCTGATGCCGGAAAAATTGGGCTGATTCGTAAATATGGGCAGTTAATTAATGAGGAGTACAAAGAAGACGGAATTTATGTTAAAGCATATGTGCCGGCAGCAATGGTAAAACAGCTGTAATAAAATGCTCTCTGAAATATTTATTACTTTTTCGGAGAGCGCTTCTTTTATAAATTAATAATTATGATTTGACAATGTCAGACATATATGTTATATTCTCGGTAGTTTAGCATAGTAAAGCGATAACTTATGAAAATATGATTAAAAACGGAGGATTATAAAATGAAGAAGAAAATAGCTTTGTTATTATCAGTAATGATGGTTGCGTCTTTGTGTTTGGCAGGATGTGGAAGCAAGGATGCAAAAAAAGAGGATAAGAAAGTGTATGCTGTTGAAGCAGGTTCTGCAGGTGAAAAAGTTGCCAAAGAGAAAAAGTGGAAAACAAATTCCGTAGCAGCACAGGCAGATGCTTTAATGGAAGTAAAATCAGGTACATCAGATGCTGCAATTATTGATTTATTGATGGCAGGAGCTATGATTGGAGAAGGAACAAGTTATCCTAATCTGAAGTATACAGATAAGCTTACTACAGAAGAGTATGGTGTTGGATGTAGAAAAGAATCTAATTTGGCAGCATATATTAACAATTTCTTTGCTGATACATATAAGTCAGGTGAAATGAAGAAAATTGCTGAAAAGTATGGTGTGCAGGAAGCTATCGTAAAACAGGCAGAAGCAAAAGCTGATGAGATTAAAGATGGCGATGTAAAATATATTCAGGACAAGGGTACATTAATTGTAGGTATTACTGAATTTGAACCAATGGATTACAAGGATAAAGATGGAAAATGGATTGGTTTTGATGCTGATATGGCATCACTTCTTGCAGAAAAGTTAGGCGTAGAAGTTAAGTTTGTTGTAATCGACTGGGATACAAAAGCAATGGAACTTGAATCAAAGAATATTGATGTAGTATGGAATGGTATGACTTTAACTGATGAAGTTAAAAATGCTATGGAATGTACAAATGCATACTGCAATAATGCACAGGTAGTTGTAGTTCCGGCTGAATAAAGTTTAAATTACAAAGATATCAACTATAAATATTACAAGGCAGAGAGTGAAGGCTCTCTGCCTTATGTTGCTGATATAAGAGGAGACATTTATGTTTTGGGAAGTTACACAGACATTGTTAGAAGGTTTAGGTACAACATTCGAAATATTTATTTTAACATTATTGTTCGCATTACCATTAGGACTGATTATTTCATTTGGTTCTATGAGTAAATTTAAACCATTGAAATATTTCGTACAGATATTTGTATGGATTATCAGGGGAACTCCGCTTATGCTCCAATTGATTATCATTTTTTATGGTCCGGGATTATGGCTGGGACATAACATATGGAGTGGAGATGACTGGGGAAGAATTATGGCAACAGTTGTGGCGTTCACGATAAACTATGCCTGCTATTTTTCGGTTATATTCAGAGGTGGAATTGAGGGTGTACCTGCAGGTCAAAGAGAAGCAGGTCAGGTTCTTGGAATGACAAAGACACAGATTTTCTTTAAGATAACATTATTGCAGATGATTAAGAGAATTGTTCCACCAATGTCAAATGAAATCATTACATTGGTTAAAGATACATCACTGGCAAGAATTATTGCAGCATATGAATTGACCTTTACAGGATTTGCATTTATGAAGTCAGATGGTATTACATGGCCGCTATTCTATACCGGAGTTTTTTATTTATTATTTGTAGGTATACTGACACTTTTATTTAATTATGTAGAGAAGAAATTAGATTATTTTAAATAAGGAGGTGCGAGGGAATGGCAATTTTAGAAGTAAAAAATATAGAGAAACATTTTGGAAGCACCAAAGTATTAAATGATATTAGTTTTAATCTGGAAGAAGGACAGACACTTGCTATTATCGGTTCCTCCGGTTCAGGCAAAACAACATTGCTGCGTTGTCTGAATTTTTTGGAAACACCAAATGGCGGCACAATTACAGTAAAAGATGAGACTTTATTTGATGCAGCTTTGCCACGTTCCAAAAAAGATAAAGAATTGAGAAAAAAGAGACTTCATTTTGGAATGGTATTTCAGTCATTTAATCTTTTTCCTCAATATACGGCATTGGAAAATGTAATGCTGTCAGAGAAACTGTTGGCACAGGAAAGAGAAGATTACAGGCAGAACAAGAAACAGATATTAGCGGATATAGAGGTTCATGGAAAAGAGTTACTCACAAGGATGGGGTTGGCAGACAGAATGGAACATTACCCACATCAGTTATCAGGTGGACAGCAACAGCGTGTGGCTATTGCAAGAGCACTGGCGCTGCAGCCGGACATTCTATGCTTTGATGAGCCGACATCAGCCTTAGATCCGGAATTAACAGGAGAAGTTTTAAAAGTAATTAAGAGTCTGGCAGAAGAGAAAACTACAATGATTATTGTTACTCATGAGATGGCATTTGCCAGAGATGTAGCTGATACAGTTATTTTTATGGATGAGGGGGTTATTGTAGAGCAGGGAGAGGCTAAACAAGTTATTAACAATCCACAGCAAGAAAGAACAAAGCAGTTTCTGTCCAGATACAGCCAAGGATAAATTTGTACATAAGATTAGTCAAAAAAGACCATTTAAATAGAGCATAAATAAAGACAAGAACTATTTAGAAAAAAATCTAAATAGTTCTTGCTTTTTAGAATGTAAAGTGATAATATCTATTTAGAAATATTTCTAAATAATTTGAGAGAAAGGTGATGAAATGGGGTTTGCAGAAACTTTTAAGGCACTATCAGATGTGAAACGTCGAGAGATACTTATGTTGTTAAAAGAAAGAAAAATGTCAGCAGGAGAAATAGGCAGTCATTTTGATATGACAGGGGCAACAATTTCATATCATTTAAGTCTTTTAAAAAAAGCAGATTTAGTGATTGAGTCCAAACAAAAAAATTTTATTTATTATGAGTTAAATACTTCAGTCGTGGAAGAAGTGATGCTATGGCTGGCAGATTTGAAAGGAGATAAGTAATATGAAAAAATATAGAGGAAGATTATTATTAACGTGTATCATTACTTTACTACCTATGGTTGTTGGTTTGATTTTGTGGAAACGGCTTCCGGAGACAATGGCAACACATTGGGGAGCAAATAATGAAGCCAACGGCTGGAGCAGCAAAGAATTTGTTGTTTTTGGAATGCCGGTGATATTAATGTTACTACATTTGCTGGCTGTAGGAGTTACTATGACAGACCCGAAAAAAAGGAATATAGGTAATAGGATGTTTGGTATATTGTTCTGGATAGTTCCTGTAGTAAGCTGGTTTGCATTGATGACTATGTATTTGTCGGCTTTGGGCAGCGAAATGAATATAGGACTTGTTGTAAATATACTTGTTGGAGCAGTGTTTATTATTGTCGGAAATTATTTACCGAAAAATAAGCAGAATTATTCTGTAGGAATTAAGCTTCCGTGGACATTGGATGATGAAGAAAATTGGAATAAAACAAACAGACTGAGTGGGTACTTATTTATAATTTCTGGGTTTGTGTTTATTGTAAATGTTTTTTTCCTAAGTATGATACCGATTATCGTTACTGCTTTGGCAGTCATCATACCAATAGTTTATTCTTATTGCTTATACAGACAGAAAAAATTAGATAAATAAGAGTATTACAACAAACAGATAATGAAAATATATATTTATTAATTGAAATAAAAATGCTATACTTGATTATGTTAAATAGTGATTTGAGTATAGCATTTTTTATAGAAATTTCAGGAGGAATGGATGAGTTACGCAGATAAAGTTTTTGTGGATATGTGTAGAGATATCTTAGACAACGGAACTGATACAAAAGGAGAAAAGGTCAGAGCAAAGTGGGATGACGGCTCTTATGCCTATACCATTAAGAGATTTGGTGTAGTAAACAGATACGATTTAAAGAAAGAATTTCCTGCTATTACATTACGCCAAACGGGAATAAAGAATTGCGTTGATGAACTTTTGTGGATATGGCAGAAGAAATCTAATAATGTGAATGAACTGAGAAGTCATATATGGGATGCATGGGCTGATGATGAAGGTTCTATTGGAAAAGCTTATGGATATCAGATGAGCGTAAAACATCATTATCCGGAAGGCGATATGGATCAGGTGGACAGGGTACTGTATGATTTAAAACATAATCCATATAGCAGAAGAATTATGACAAATATATATGTACATCAGGATTTATCAGAAATGAATTTATATCCGTGTGCATATAGTATGACCTTTAATGTGACAACGAATCCGGAGACGGGTAAGTTTGTTTTAAATGGTATTTTAAATCAGCGTTCACAGGATGTATTAACAGCAAATAACTGGAATGTATGTCAGTATGCAGTGCTTGTTCATATGTTTGCACAGGTAAATGATATGGAAGTAGGAGAGTTTGTACATGTGATAGCAGATGCACATATTTATGATAAGCATGTGGAGTTAGTAGAAGAATTGATTACCAGAGAGCAGCATCCGGCACCAAAGTTGTGGATAAATCCGGATATTAAAAATTTTTATGACTTTACAGTAGATGATGTGAAACTGATTGATTACGAATACGGACCACAAATTAAAATACCGGTGGCTGTATAAGCACAATATAGAAATGAGGTAATAAAAATGAATTTGATTGTTGCAGTTGATAAGAATTGGGCGATAGGATATAAGAATGATTTGCTTGTAAGTATTCCCGATGATATGAAATTTTTTAGAGAAAGTACTACCGGTAAGGTATGCATTATGGGAAAAAATACATTGGAGAGTTTTCCGGGAGGAAGACCATTAAAGAACCGGGTAAATATTGTAATAGCTTTAGAGAAAGATTATAAAGTAGATGGTGCTACAGTGGTTTATTCTATTGAGGAAGCACTTGAAGAGGCAAAGAAATACAATTCAGAGGATGTGTTTGTTATTGGTGGTGGAAGCATTTATAAGCAGATGCTACAGTATTGTGATACAGCATATATTACTTATGTAGATCATGAATATGCTGCGGATACTTTTATTCCAAATCTTGATGAAATGCAGGATGAGTGGGAACTGGTTGAAGAAGGTGAAGAGAATACTTACTTTGATTTAGAGTATTATTTTAGAACATATAAGAGAAAATAATTTGTAGGATGTGATATAAAAGAGAGTTCGCAAGTGAACTCTCTTTTATATATTTATGATTGCAGTTGTGAGAAAAAAATCTATTTTGACAATGCCAGATATGCTGCACCGATTAGACCTGAATCCTCATTTAAAGTAGATTTTCGCACTTTTATAAAAGGTTTTACATTGTCATATACTTTGCATTTTACACGAGATTCCACATCTTCTACAAATCCATCAATTTTAAGAGCAACAGAACCACCTAAGATAACAATTTCAGGGTCTGCAAAAGCATAAATAAATGCAATGAAATTGGCAAGATAATTTTTTGCATCGTCCATAATCGTTTTTGCTGTCTTATTACCTGAAACTGCCAAAGTATTCACTTCACCAGCATGTTTCACATTGAGACCTGCATTCAATGCACGGGTTGTGATGGCAGTTCCGCTGCTGATAGCTTCAATGCCGCCAGGAATAATAGAACCGTGAGAAGGGCCATTCTGTATCATAATACAATTGGCAACTTCATTGGCATAACCGTGGGAGCCCAGATAAATTTGTTTGTCAATGACAAAGCCTGCGCCAAGACCGGTAGATACTGTCAGAAACTGAACAAAGCGATAGTCTCTTCCTTCCCCGGTAACTGCTTCAGCAAGAGCGGCAAGGTTTGCATCATTATCGAGATATACCGGTATATCAGCCATTTTACTGAGTTCTTTTGCTACATACAGATTATGCCATTTCCCGTTTAAGTTTGGCGGAGTCAGTGTCTGACCATTTATCAGGTCAAGAGGTCCCGGACACGACATGCCTGCACCTGCAATATTATAATCGTAAGTTTTAATAATATCAGTGATTTTTTCAAGAGTAACTTCAGGATTGGATACATCTGTGGCAAACTGGTGTCTGTCAACTATATTTAATTTTTCATCTACCAGGGCGACACGGGTATTTGTGCCGCCAATATCAATAGCAATAGCGTATTTCATTATCTTACATAAATTGTCGCAAACTTACAGTGCGACAGCTCCTTTACTTTTATAGTGTTGTTGTGAATCGCAATGGATTCTGTTTTTTCTTCTTTTAAGTTCGTATAATAAGCTTCAGAAATATCAAAGTTAAATTTAATTGTGTCATTGACATTTTTATGGTTTTTTCCATTAAATAAACGTATAATGAAACCTTCACCGTTTTCAGCCTTTTTAATTGCAGAAACAACAAGATTATTTTCTGTTTCAAAAAGAGAGACTCTGGATGGTTGTGTGCCTTCAATTTCTCTCTGGGAGAAAATGAGTCTTCCATTTAAAAATTCTGCATAAGTGTATACATCAATTGGTGTATTGTAGGTTTTTGCCAAAATATCTACATTAGAATTATTTATGTCAGAATTGTAAGTCATAAATCCAAAGGAAAAATCCATTTCTTTTAGTAATTGTGCATCAGGTGTTTCAATAATTCTTTCGCCGCTTGCTCTGCCCGGGCGGTAAATAAGGTTTTCTTTGCCCATAAATCCGTAAGTGCGGAATAAAGTAAGACGAATTTTCCTATCATCCAAAATTTCATATTCTCTTACACCCTGTGGAATTACTGCAATTCCGGTGCTGTCATCAGTTAATGAAACGTAGGACTGTGCAGGCTCAATAGATATAGGAGGTTCCTGCCAGGAGGACTGATCGTTTGCCCAATTGGCAAGTTCCTGAATTCCAGCTTTTTCTTCTTTGTGGTTTTTCATACCTTCTAAATATAGATTCATTTCTTTTTCATAATAATTTGGCCGTTTGATTAAACCAAACTGCTGGTCAGCATAATTAAATTTACTCGTAATCTGGCTGTCAAAAATAACACACAGACGATGGGATAATCCTTTATTGTTTACATGGACATTGAAATCAATAATTTTTGAACCTTTTCTTAAACCAACCTCTAAAGTGACGGGCAGAGTAGTAGAAGTTAAATGTTCTGCACGCTCTTCCAAGTCTTTTGGAACAATCATAGTATAGTGTATTTGGGCTTTGCTATATATATCATTTCCATGAATTTGATATTCAAATTTGGAATCTGTAGACAAGATTTCCATATCTTTTCTTGGTGGAGAATAATTAAAACTGTCTCCATCATCACCGTTTTCCACAAGTATCCCCTGATTGTTGTAGGTTTTATTGTTTTCTTTATCCAAAATAGTTAGTGAACCATTTTCGGCAATAGTAATAGAATAAAATTCGTTTTCCAGCGCATTATTCTTTTTCATTGAAATACAGCTGTTATCATTTATATCAATGGAATATTGCACATATCCAAGAGCAGGAACATCCTCTGTTTTAATTGCTAAAACAGCTTCTAACACATGTTCAGGAATGTAAAATTCTCTTGACGGATCAAGTTTAATTGTCTGCGAGAGAACATAATCTGTCAGGTCTCTTGACGAAACGATAGTATAATTAATTTTATTTCCATTGTCGTCTACAATTGCAAAATCCCCACCCGGAATATATGTCTTTATAAGGATTGTATCTTCTCGTTTCTGAGGAAGGGTATTTATCAAAGTCAGTGTCATGTCTGCAGTATTCTTAATACTTGTAGCAATTAGTCTGGAATGAAGTTCTACAATATTAACAGCGATATCTCTTGCCTGTTTGTAACGCATGTAAACGTCTTCATTTGCAGTGTCCGAAATACAGGAACCAATGGAGTCGTGAGCAGCATTTTCAAATAATAGTTTCCACACTTCCTCCACAACTTTGTGGGGATAAGTGTTCCCTAATTTATAAGATAAAGTCAGCAGAGGCTCCATTACGTTTGTAACATAGTTTTGAACCTGTGTATTCAAAACTTTTAAATCTGAACGTGAGGAGAATATGGATTTGTGTATTCTCATATGTTTTGCAATCACCAGTTCTCCCTGAACTTCTTCCAATATTGGATTTTCACTTTTTACATCTTTAATATAATCTTCAATACTGCTGATGACATATTCATTCTCAGTGTCTTTTTTGTTTCTGTCGCTAATAATTTCCGGAAGATTTGTACGAATAGGAGCCTGATCAAAACCGTTTGGAAAATAGATATGTCTTGTAGAGCTTCCTTTTCCGGCTTTTTCAAAACATTCTTTCTGCCAGAATTCATTGCTTTTTTTATTATCTTCAGGAATGTTGCCGCCAATATAGTAACCAAATGGTATCTGGGTAGTAAAGACAATGCTTCCGTCATCGCCTCTCCAGTTAAAATCAGTATGTTTTACCATATCATCGCTTACACCACGCCAGAATAAAGTGTCATCAATACCAAACTCTTTATATATTTGCGGCATATTTCCAGACTGTCCAAAGGAATCAGGAACATATCCTACATTCATATAGCCGCCAAATTCTTCACAACGTTTCATTCCGTAGTACATATTTCTGACAATACTTTCGCCGGAGATAACTAATTGGTCACTCTGTGTATACCATGGACCAATAATCAATTTTTTATCTTTTACAAGTTTCGTGATGCGCTCTTTATCATGAGGCATCCATTTAAGATAATCATCTAAAAGGGATGCCTGCGCATCCAGCATAAAATATTTAAAATCTTTATCATTCTCTAATGTGTCTAAAACATCTTTTAAGTCTTTCATCAAGTAAATTTTAGAACGTGAGGTAGTAAAATACCATTCTCTATCCCAGTGCGAGTGGGGTACAACATGTATTTTATGTTTCATGGGAAATCCTCCTTATATTATTTATAAGTGATATAAATTTTTATCACTTACGTTGAATTAAGCAGGGCAGAGGCAAATCACGCCTCTGCCCATTTCTCTTAACTGTTTTGGGTTATTTAATTTTTTTAATCAACATCTTCGAAAGAAAGTTCAATTTCATTAATATCTACATCTTCAGAAACGTTGTCTGTATTTTGATTAAAGTCAACAAAGATTGTTGCAAGCACTGCGATAATTATTGCACCTACCAAAATACCGATAAGATAAGCCCATCCATTTGTGACAGAGACGAAACCGTAGATACCGCCAACAGGAGGAATCTCACCTTTTGCACCCAGCAGGCAGGTAACTGCTGTACCAATTGCTCCACCCAGCATATTAATTGGAATTAATACCTGAGGTTTCACTAAGGTAAAAGGAATTGCACCTTCTGTAATACCGATAAATCCCATTACCCAGTTCCCCTTACCTGTCTCTCTAAATGATGCAGAAAATCTCTTTTTTCTTATAACAGTAGCAATTGCGTAAGCTAAAGGCGGAATACAAATAGCACAGTTGATAAATACATTTGGCTGGTAAATACCTTCTGCTAATAACACATTACCAGCCATCCATGCTGATTTGTTAATTGGACCACCCATATCAGATGCAATCATGGCACCTAAAGTAAGAGCCATAATTAACTGGGAAGTGCCGCTTTTACTCATTGCACTCAGCCAGTCGACCAGCCAGTTATTAATTGCAGCAAGCGGGTCGGCAAGAATGGCCCCCATTATGATCGCGACAATACCGGTAGCAAGAAATGGCAAAATAACAAGTGGCATCATTGTCTGCATAGATTCCGGAAGACGAATATGTTTTTTTGCCCATTTTACAGTATAGCCGGCAATAAAAGCAGCAATAACAGCCCCTAGAAATCCGGCCTGAGTGTTAGAGGCAAGAGCACCACCGATAAGACCGGCACCGATTGCAGGTTTGTCTGCAATACTGTATGCAATAAAGCCTGCTAATACAGTGTTAATAAGTCCGATACCTGTCCAACCTACGTTTTCAATTAATTTTAAAATGTGTAAAAAACCAGTTCCGTCTGCATAAGGGTCTAAAGAAGTAATACCCATAAATAAAGCTATAATTTTTGGAATGGCAACGACTAAAGATGCTCCAATGATAAGAGGCAGCATATAGCCGATACCAGTCATCAAATGACCTTTTGCTTCTTTAAAAAAATTTTTCATGTTTTAATATCTCCTTTTGTTAATTATTGTTTGAATTTAGTATCTGCAGTAGTTTTCGTTACTATTTATTTACTGCAGCAACGCACTTTTTAATTACTGCTTCAGGTGCTTTGATGCAGATATTAATATCTACACGAATTACTTTTTTTCCGGAAAAACGTTCCATGTCAGTAATCTTTTGATCTGAAGCTATGATAACCAAATCAGCAGCCTTGGCTTCTTCGGGAGTAATCATATTTACCTGTCCCATACTGCCTTGTTGTTCAATTTTAATGTCATAACCTAATTCTTTTCCGGCTTTTTCTAAAGCCTTTGCTGCCATTGGTGTGTGTGCCAGTCCGGCAGGACAAGCAGAAATGCCTACAATTTTCATGTTAGTTATCCTCCTTCATAGTTTTTATTATATATTCTGCCAGTTCAGATTTATTTTTAGATGATTTTACTGTATTTTTAAATTTATCTTCCAATAAATTTGTTGCTAATTTTGAAATCATCATTAAATGTTCATTGCCGGCATTTTGTTTTGGAACAATTAATGCAAATAAATTTGTTACAAATGAGTCATCCAAAGTTTCCCATTCTTTAATTTGTTTTTTGCAGCTTACATAAATTATTGCAATTTTTTTTGCGTGGGAAGATTTTGCATGGGGGATTGCAAATCCGTCCTGAAGACCTGTAGAAAACTCTTCCTCTCTTTTCATGAAATCGTTAAGAAGTTCGTTTTTGTTATCAGTCAGACCAAGTTTAAGAGCCTGCTCACTGATAAATTCTAAGGCCTCTGTTTTAGTGTTTACATTAACATCAAAAAATATATATTCTTCTTTAAACAATTGTTTACCTCCTTGTTTTGTTTAAGTTGTTTTCTATCAAAGTATAATTTAAACTGTTTAATCATTTGTTTATGTCTAAAGTATATTCGTAACGAGATTAAAATTCAATTGATGCAATTTCCGGATACAAATGGAAAAAATAATAGTTATAATAATAATATTTCCAAAAAGAAGTGGAAAAATAAATTGTTATATAACAAGTTGTTTCCATTTTTTTTTGGAAAATACCATGATTGTAATTTTCTAAAAAAATACATTATAATAAGAATAGAAATAAACGAAATAGAAAATGTTAATTTGGCAGAATAAAGAATTTTATAAGGAGGGAAAGCAGTGTTTCAGTATGGAAGGTTAAATGAAATATTTCATTATATTAAAAAACATGATTATATTTCTTCTGAAAGGCTTGCATCCAGATTTGATGTAACAGAGAGGACTATAAGAAATGATATTCAGGAAATCAATCTAGTTCTATTAGAAAATGGGGCAGTTATCAAATTAAAAAGAAAATATGGATATTATATAGAAATAACAGAAGATAGATTGTTTGGACAGTTTTTGGAGGAATTGGAAAAAGAAAATAAAAGCAACATGGAACTGGAAACATCTAAAGACAGAATTCGATATATACTTAGTTTATTATTGGAATCAGATGATTATATTTCATTAAATGAAATTATGGACAAGGTTTTTATATCTAAAAATACTCTTAATAATTATATTAAAACAATAAAGAAAATTATCGAGAAGTATCATTTGGAATATATTGCAAAACCAAATGTTGGAATCAAATTGATAGGAACTGAGGATAACAAGAGAAAGTGTATTATGGATCATATTATAACGTATGATTTTGATAATTACATTACCGGATTTACAAAAGAAGAACGTGCTTTATTTATTGGAATTGACCTTGATTATTTAAAAGAGATTACATTGTCCCAGTTAAAGAGACGAAATATTGAGACAAGTGATTATAATATTAAAAATCTGATTATCCATTTGGCATTGATGATTTCCCGTGTCAAACAGAATAATTATATAAATCTTTTAGATATTGAAACAGATTATTCCATTATGGGAATTGTTGAAAGTTTATGTAAAGATGTAGAACAATATTATGACATTATAACCTCCAAAGGAGAAAAAATTTATATTTATCTTCATTTTGTTGCAAATACTCATATGGAAGCAGCTGATATAGATGATGAATGGCTGGAAAGATCAGTGCAGAATATTTTGGATATTATTTATGAAAATTATAGTTTTGATTTGCGGGATGATGAAATTTTAACTGGAGATTTGTTCCGCCATATGAAATCAATTTTTATTAATAAATCCTTTGGATTAAATATTAGAAATCCATTAATAAATACCATTAAGAACAATTATCCGCTTGCTTTTGAAATAACTTTAACAGCCATATCTAAAGTTTTCACAAAACAGCCATTTGTATTAAATGAGGAAGATGTAGGATATGTTTCTGTGCATATTGGAGCTGCGATAGAACGGTATTTTGCAAAAAGACTGGAAAAGAAAAATGTTATTCTCGTTTGTGGAAGTGGACAGGCTACTATAAGGATGCTGGAAGCCAGATTAAATTTATATTTTTCAGATAAAATTAATATAGTAAGGTGCATTTCATATAATGAATACAATAATTACAGAGGAAAAGATTTCAACCGAATTGATTTTGTTATCTCGACAGTTCCTCTGGAAAGCAAAATAGTACCTTCGATTACAGTAAATTTTGCATTGAAAAATAAAGATGTCGAATCTATATCAAGATTTATAAATAGAATTAATGTTAAAAAAGAACAGAAAGAATCAGCATTTTTTGATGAAGAATTATTTTTCAGGTTTCCTGAAGTTTCAAATAAGGAATCTCTGATTCGGATTTTATGTGACAAACTGAAAGAAAAAGGAATTGTGGAAGATGAATTTATTGATTCTGTTTTAGAGAGAGAGGAATTAGGGAATACAAATATGAATGATGTATTTGCCCTGGCACATCCTATGAAATTATGTGCAAGAGAAACGAAAGTTGCAGTAGCAATATTGGATCAGCCAATTTTATGGGGGAAGGAAGAGACAGTAAAGATTGTTTTTCTTCTTGCCATTAAGCAGGGGGTGCAAAAAGATATAGAACATTTGTATGACAGTTTTATTAAAATTGTGAATGATTCAAAACTGCAGCAGAAAATTATTCATTCAAAAGATTATAATGACTTTATTTCAACTATGGTATAAAAGAAACAGGTGGAAATTTTTCTCTACGTACTGCATAGAATATATAGAATAAATATGTATGGTAATTTTATGCTTATAAAAATGCAGGTAGACTCAGGAGAAATAGGAGAATTACAGGTAAATGTAGTAGATAGTAATAATGTACCGATTAAGGATGCCAGGGTAATTATTAGGAGACCAAGGCAGGAAGGAGATTCCCAACAGAATCAGGTACAGGAAATTGAAGAATTACAGACAGATGGTTCGGGACAGACACAGGTAGTGGATTTAAGTACCCCACCATTGGAATTGAGTCTGAATGAGAACAATGATTTGCAGCCATATGCAAATTATGACGTGGAGATTGATGCACCGGGATATGAGACAGAGAATATTGAAAATGTAGAACTGTTATCGAATGAGTTATCAATTCAGAATGTTAAGATGCGCAGAGTCGAAGGAGAAGAGGTAGAGAATATAAATATACCTCCACATACATTGTATTATGAGTATCCACCGAAAATTCCGGAAGATGATATTAAAGATGTAGGTGAGCCCGGAGAAATTGTACTGAGTCGTGTGGTTGTTCCGGAATATGTTGTAGTACATGACGGAACGCCTTCTAGTAATGCGAAAGATTACTATGTGACATATAAAGATTATATTAAAAATGTGGCATCTTCAGAAATATATGCTACATGGCCTCAGGCTACATTAGAGGCAAACATATTGGCGATTATGTCGTTTACTATGAATCGAGTGTATACAGAGTGGTATCGAAACAAGGGATATGATTTTACTATCACTTCATCTACAGCGTATGACCAGAAATGGATTAATGGAAGAAATATATTTGAATCTATCAGTCTGGTAGTAGATAATATTTTTGATCAGTATCTGTCATTTCCGGATGTCAGACAGCCGATTCTTACCCAGTATTGTGATGGCAGAAGGGTAAGTTGTCCAAACTGGCTGAGTCAGTGGGGCTCATGTAATCTTGGAGAGCAGGGATATTCTACTTTAGAAATTATAAGAAATTATTATGGTAGCGATATGTATATTAATACAGCAGAACAGATATCAGGAATTCCGTCATCCTGGCCCGGCTACAATTTAGATGTAGGAGCCAGCGGACCAAAGGTCCAGCAGATGCAGGAACAGCTAGATACGATAGCATCAGTGTATACTGCTATTCCAAGAATCGCAGCGGACGGAATTTTTGGAGAAAATACACAGGCAGCTGTTCGGGCGTTCCAGAAAATATTTGATTTGCCACAGACGGGGATTGTGGATTTTGCAACATGGTATAAGATATCTCAGATTTATGTGGGGATAACGAGGATTGCCGAGGGAATACCGAGGTAGAGGGAGAATTGAAGGCAGAAACGTCAAAAAGGCGTTGATTCAGGATGAATTTATAAAACGTTTTCTATTATACTATGGCAAAATCTATTGTAGACCATACAAAAGTTACTATTGATGAATTGCTATATATGGTAACAGATATGATTGGTGCAGATAATTTAGAAGAAGTTGAAGCATTTGTAAAACAGTTAAAACAGGTATGGAGTTTATTAGAAAATAAAATTCCAAACGATGTTTTACATATTGCACTACAGTCGGAGGGCATAAAAAACTTATGATTCTATCAATAAAAATATTCTAATTATAGAAGAGCATTTGGAAAACAATATCCAGATGCTTTTCTTATGTTCAAAATTATATTTTAATCTGCCAATGCATATTGATAAATTTATTCATTATAACATACCTAGAAGCGAAGGTGTCGCAAAAGATTAATTACTGTTTACATGTTACAATTGTTTGAAAAAATTGCATAATTTGGGGACTAGCAATCCAATTAAATTTAAAATAATTCGTATTTCCACCCAAATATAATTCTAAATTATCACCCCACTTCACAAAACAAAGTGTTCCATAAAACTTGTTGAAACATGTCTTTTTTTTTGATATAATTTTGTAAGTTTAGGCAAAAATCAAACACTATCTACAAACAAACGAAAGGAAACACATTTATGAACGCATTTCTTATCTTAGAAGACGGTACGGTGTTCCAGGGAAAATCCATTGGAGTGCAAAAAGAAGTTATTAGTGAAATTGTATTTAACACATCCATGTGGGGATATTTAGAAGTATTGACAGACCCATCCTATGCGGGACAGGCAGTATGTATGACATATCCGCTACAGGGAAATTACGGTATATGCCATGAAGATATGGAATCATTGAAACCATGGCCGGATGCATATATTGTAAACGAATTAAGTCGTATTCCAAGCAACTTCCGATGTGATGATACGATTCAGCATTTCATGGAGGAAAACGACATTCCCGGCATCTCAGGAATTGATACGAGAGCATTGACGAAAATTCTTCGTGAAAAAGGAACGATGAACGGCATGATTACCACGAATGAGAATTACAATCTTGACGAAGTTCTTCCGAAGATTAAGGAATATAAAGTTACAGGAGTGGTAAAAGAAGTTTCATGTAAAGAAAAGAAAGTATTGTCAGGCGATGGCTTCAATGTTGCATTATTAGACATCGGAGCAAAGAATAATATTGCAGATTCTCTGAATAAGAGAGGATGCAATGTGACAGTTCTTCCATGTGATACACCGGCAGAAGATATTATTTCGATGAACCCCGACGGTATTATGTTGTCGAATGGACCGGGAGATCCAAAAGAATGTGTTTACCAGATTGAACAGATAAAGAAATTATACGATACAGATATTCCGATTTTTGCTATTTGTCTCGGACATCAGCTTATGGCACTTGCCACAGG
>CAQBGY010000025.1 GCA_948759685.1 uncultured Eubacterium sp. | reverse complement strand
TTCTCTGTCTGTATTTCTTCAGCAGGAAAGTCACTCCTCGACAAACCGGAATTTAGTGGTGGAATAATCTGAGTCCTGTGAAACTCATCACCATTCCATGCTTGTTACAAGTGTCAATAACATCCTGATCTCTGATAGAACCGCCCGGCTGTGCAACATACTTCACACCACTCTTTGCAGCTCTTTCAATATTATCACTAAATGGGAAGAATGCATCAGAGCCTAATGTGATTCCCTCAGCCTGCGCCAGCCATGCCTGTTTTTCTTCCTTAGTAAATACTTCAGGCTTTTCTGTAAAGACTCTTTCCCATTCGCCGTCAGCTAAAATATCCATGTATTCTTCACCGATATAAAGGTCGATAGCATTATCTCTGTCTGCTCTCTTCATATCTTCCTTGAACGGAAGGTTCAAAACTTTTGGACATTGGCGAAGTAACCAGTTGTCGGCTTTTTGTCCTGCAAGTCTTACACAGTGAATACGTGACTGCTGTCCGGCACCAACACCGATAGCCTGTCCATTCTTTACAAAACAAACAGAGTTGGACTGTGTATATTTTAAAGTAATCATAGAAATAGCCATATCAATCTTAGCCTGTTCTGTTAATTCTTTATTTTCTGTAACTACATTGCTGAAAAATGCATCATCAATGTTTAACTCATTACGTCCCTGCTCAAAAGTTATACCGAAAACTTCTTTTCGTTCCAACTGCTTTGGAACATAATCAGGGTCAATCTCAATAATCGCGTAAGCACCGCGTTTCTTTTCCTTTAATAATTCCAATGCTTCCGGTTCATATCCCGGTGCAATGATACCGTCTGAAAATTCTCTCTTAATCAATGCAGCAGTAGAAACATCACATACATCGGATAGAGCGATAAAGTCGCCATATGATGACATTCTGTCAGCACCTCTGGCTCTTGCGTATGCAGCGGCAAGTGGAGATAATTCACCAAGGTCATCCACCCAGTAAATTTTTGCTTCAACTTCACTTAAAGGAAGACCTACAGCGGCACCGGCAGGAGAAACATGCTTAAAAGAAGTAGCAGCAGGAAGTCCTGTAGCCTGTTTTAACTCTTTTACTAACTGCCAGCCGTTAAACGCATCAAGGAAGTTAATGTATCCTGGTTTTCCATTTAAAACCTTGATTGGCAGTTCGCCCTCTTCCATGTAAATTCTAGAAGGTTTCTGATTTGGATTACATCCATATTTCAATTCTAATTCTTTCATTTTGTACCTCGCTTTATATTTGGTTTTAATTTGATAAATAAATTTAACAATATGATAATAATGTTTTAGAACTTAATTATTTTTGTTAATAATTTTAGTTTCATATGTTCCATCTTCAATATTAATGTATCTTACAAACAATGAAACTTTATTATCTTCATTCAAATTGTTCCAAAGCATTTCTGTGAACTGTTCCATATCATCCATAACAGGAACAAGCTTTGGCTCGCCTTCGAAAGAAGGAAGTGGGTTTCCGTCATGCATATATGTGTGGATAAAATGACCTTCACCATTTACCGGATTGTCATAAGTAAACGTATATCTGTTGCAGCATGATGGGTCACCGTTGTTGCTTTTTAAGATAGACATTGCATAATTATATGAACCGTCTGCAATTTCCATGATACCGGAGATACGAGGTGTATAGTTTGGACCATCCGGCTCAAACTCTCTTGTGCGGAGAGATTCTTCGAAAGTTTTTCCTTCTGCCATAAGATCATAAACAGTATCTGTCTGGTCTCCGTTGGTAACGATAGTTTTATTATCCAATACACGAACAGGTGCATAGATAATCAGACTAGGGTCAACTAATTTTGAAGGGTCAAAAGCTTCTGTGCGGATACCTTCTCCTTCAGTAACAAAAACACGGTTACGGCTGTTCTCGCTGCGTCCCATGATAAAGTAAGCTGTAACAGCAAATTTACCGTTTGGAGACTTACCGATAACAATTCCACGTCCCGGATATGAATTTTCTTTTAATTCATTTTCAAGAGATAACATTTTCATTTTTTTCCTCCTTAAAAAAAGAAACCGCCTGAGTAACCAGTTGGCTGCCCAGGCGGTCGACGTACAATTTCCTCCCATACTCCCTGTGGTAAATTCCACTAATCCGCCAGTTGTATGGAAACTAATATAAGAATAACTGATTTTTCTATTATTTTCAACTAAAAAAACGACAAAAATAAAATATAATAGGTTGCGGGAAACAGACAAATATGGTAGTTTTATTACTTGAGGGAAAAGTGATGCTAAACTTATGAAAAGAGGCGATAAAATTGCAAAAGATTTACAGAATTTTACCATTATATGCATTTGTTCCAATAATTGTATGTTTGTTTACAAACGTAATTACTTATTTTGGAACGAGAATATTTACAATGGGCATGTATCATTACGATTTAAGTATCTGGTTAGATGATATGATACCGTTCACTCCATTTATGATTATCTTTTATATTCTGGCATATGTTTCGTGGATTGTTGGTTTTATCATAATAGGAAGAGAGAGCCGGAAGGTCTGCTATGAAGTATGTGTTGCGGAGCAGATAGCGAAACTAATGTGTATGGTTGCTTTTATTGTAATACCTTGTACGATTGTAAGACCAGAGATAACAGGAGATGGTGTATTCGAATGGCTGACCGGTCTGATATATCGTATGGATAGTCCGGATAATTTACTGCCGTCGATTCATTGCCTTGAAAACTGGATTTGTTTCCGTGGTGCAATGAAGTGTAAGAAAGTGGGAACAGGATACCGGGTCATTATGTTTATATCAGCAATACTTGTATTTGCATCTACGTTGATGGTGAAACAGCATGTATTTCTGGATGTTCTGACAGCGATTATTGTGGTAGAGACAGGGCTGTTTGCTGCGAAGAAGTTTGATTTAGGAAGAATATATTTTATAATAGAAAAGAAACTTAGCGGAATATTAACGAAAAAATAAGGAAACATATGAAAGATGGAAAGAATAAAGTACTGTGGTCTTTCGTACTGCTTGTACTGATAGGTTTGACAATTTATGCAATTATCGGAAGTAACGAATCTTTTACATTGCAGGGCTTCATAACATATGTGAAATCAGCATCCTTTGGATGGATTATTGCGGCGTTTGGCTGCATGGCAGGATTTTTCGTGTTTGAAGCATTGGCATTGAAAGTTCTTTGTAGTGCTTTTGGGTACAAAAAGTCATTAGGAAAATGTATTACTTATTCTTCTTCTGATATATATTTTTCGGCAATAACACCTTCTGCAACAGGAGGACAGCCGGCTTCTGCATATTTTATGATGAAAGATAAAATACCCGGAGCAGTAACGACGATGATCTTGTTAGTAAACTTGACTTTATATACTGTTTCTATTATTGTAATAGGTGTGATTTGTTTTGTGACAAGACCAATGATGATAGCACAATTCAGCATCGTTTCTAAAGTAATGATTGTGATTGGTGTGTGTGTACAGTTTGTTTTATTATCATTGTTTTTGTTACTGGTTTATAAAGAAAAAATTATCACACGGTGTGCCAATTTTTTCTTAAATCTTTTTAAGAAAATGCATATCATAAAAAATGTTGAGGCAAAACAGCAGAAACTCAAAGTAGTTGAAAAGCAGTATAAAGAATGTGCGAAGGCAATTGGCAGTCATAAAAAATATATTTTTGGTGCCTTTATATTTAATTTATTGCAGAGAGTATCATTAATTATGGTTTCAGTATGCGTTTTTATCGGCATTGGCGGGACAAAAATATTTGATGCTTTTGTTGCTCAGGGATTTGTTGTGTTGGGATCAAACAGTGTTCCAATACCCGGAGCAGTAGGAGCAGCAGATTATCTGTTTATTGATGGATTTGGACATCTGGTTGGTGACAGTGTAAGTATAGAACTTTTAAGTAGAGGGATTTCTTTCTACTGTTGCATAATAGTATGCGGATTAATTACTTTGGCAGCATATCTGTTGAAGGGATTGAAAGGAATGAGACGAAAGAAAAGATGTTAGGGATTTGGGATTATACAGTAGTACTTACTTATTGTTCATTGTTGTCTGCGGTAACAGGTATACTTGTATCTCTTGACGGACATGGACATCCTTATATAGGAGTAATGTTTCTACTATTATGTGGATTGTGCGACACCTTTGACGGAAGAGTCGCCAGATCAAAGAAAAATAGAACAAAAAAAGAGAAAGATTTCGGAGTACAGATTGATTCGTTGTCAGATTTAGTTGCTTTTGGAGTGTTACCTGTATGTGTCGGAATGGCAATGTATAAAAGAACAATGTTTGATGAAACAATGTCAGTGACTCCAAATACTGTTTTATTTTCAATACCGGTAGCAGTACTCATATTAATTAGTGCAGTATTTGTTTTGGCAGCATTAGTAAGACTGGCATATTTTAATATTACTGTGGAAGAAACACAGGGAGAAGGACTTGGAGATAAGAAGCATTATTTTGGCCTTCCGGTAACTACTACTGCATTAATATTTCCGACATTTATGCTGCTTCGTTATACATTGTTACTATGTAATTTTGATATAGGTTTCTTATACTATATTATATTGATTATTGTAGCAATTTTATTTGTGATGAAATTTAAGTTAAAGAAACCTGGAACATTGATGATTTATTTTATGGTATTTATTGGTGCCATAGAGTTTTTCGCAGTAGTTTTACTGAAGATTTTTGTGAGATAAATATGAAAAATAAAAAAGAATCAAAAGCATTAAAATTTTTATATCGTACAATACCGGGACGAATGATTTTAAAGATAATAACGCTTCCGGTTCTCTCCAGATGGATTGGGAATTATATGGATGCACCAATTTCCGGACTTCACATCAGTGCATTTATCAGGAAAAATGGAATTGATATGAGAGAATATGAAAAACCGCAGTATCATTGTTTTAACGATTTTTTTACAAGAAAGATATTGGCAGAGAAAAGACCGGTTTGTATGGAGAAAGATGCATTAATTTCTCCCTGTGATGCAAGACTTTCGGCGTATCGTATTGATGAAAATTCTGTATTCCATATAAAACGCAGTATGTATCAGGTAAAAGATATGATTCCCGACAGCGAGTATGCACCGGATTATACAGGAGGAATATGTCTTGTATTTCGGTTGTGTGTAGACGATTACCATAGGTATGGAAATATTGACAACGGCTGGATATTAGAGAATAAGCCGGTTAAAGGACGGCTTCATACAGTAAGGCCTATTGCAGTAAACAGGTATCCGGTATTTGTACAAAACAGCAGGGAATATACAATTATAAAGACAGAGAATTTTGGAACTGTTGCACAGATAGAAGTAGGGGCTTTGATGGTTGGAAAAATAAGAAATCATCAGAGATTCGGAATGGTTGAACGTGGAACGGAAAAAGGAATGTTTCTGTATGGAGGTTCTACAGTTGTAGTACTTTTGGAAAAAGATAAGGCAGAGATTCCTGAAGAATATTTTGAAAATACAAAAAATGATATCGAGACACGGGTTCTTTACGGAAGCAAAATCGGAGTAAAGGTGGAATAATATAAAATGGTTTTAATGTTACAGTTTTGTAGCAGTTAAAACCATTTTTTGCGTTTGAATACAATACACATAACGATAACTAACAGGCAGCTTAGAACAAAAATAAGAGGGTATCCGTATTTCCAATCAAGCTCAGGCATATGTTCAAAGTTCATACCATACCAGCCGGCAATCAGGGTCAGAGGCATAAATAAAGTAGTTACAATTGTCAGGAATTTCATAATAATATTCTGGTGGACATCAAGCTGTTGTTGATATATATCACGTATCTGCGATGTATATTCCCATATCTGTTCAGATTCATGACCATAAAGAGTAATTTTACGAATAAGTATATTAAATAATTGTTTTGTTTCTTTATCCAGAAGATTCTGTGTGTCATCTATTAAATCTCCACAAATTCCTTCAATTTGAACATAGTAGTGATGTAACTTGAGAGTACGGCTGCGGTAACTGGTGATTTCCCGAATCTGGTCCATTTTCTTTTCATTTAATACATTTAATTCCAGTTGAATTAAATTTTGTTGCAAACTGTTAATTTTTTCTAAATCTTTGGACATAATAAAATCAAGGAGATAATATAGTGCTGTGCCGCTGGATGTAATATGATCCAAATGAACTTCAAGCATTTTTTCAAAGAAATGTGCTACAAATTCATCACGATCTATAAATATTACATATTCCTCTGTGTAAATAAAACAAATAATAGAACGTTCCGCTACGAGTATTTCAGGAATGTTTATAAATCCATAGATAAAGCCCTGGAAGCTTTCTATTTTAGAAAAATGAAAGTCCATAAAAAGCAGAGGAATTTTTGGAATATAGTAATTGATAATATCATAATGATTTGCCTTATTGGCAGGAATAATTGCCACGAAATCTTCATCTGGTTTTGTATCAAGGGCATTTTCTAAATCATCAATTGCAAAAAACATGGTACTTCTCCTATTAATTATATTGATAGAATGGATGAAAATTAGGTTTTTAAACATAGAAAAATAAGGTATAATAAAAAATAAGTATATGGGAGCGATGTTATTATGAGCAGACAGGAAAGATTAGTAGAGATTTTAATAGAAAAGGGCTTCACCATTTCTTTTGCCGAAAGCTGCACAGGGGGAAAGATGGCAGCAGCAGTTGTTGATGTGGCAGATGCGTCAAAGGTGCTTAACGCCAGCTTTGTTACTTACTCCAATGAGGCAAAGATGAAGTATCTTAATGTACAGAGTGATACTCTTGAAAATTTCGGTGCAGTCAGCGAGCAGACAGCGAAAGAGATGGCAGAAGGTATCGCAAAAGCAAACAATGCGGATATAGGTGTTGGAATTACAGGAATTGCCGGACCGGGCGGTGGAACTGATGAAAAACCGGTGGGAACAGTATGCTTTGGATATTGTATACAGGGCAGGACATTGACAGAAACGGTACATTTTGGTGACTTAGGACGCAATATAGTCAGGGACAGAAGCGTTGGTCATGTGTTAGATACTCTTATAAATAAATTGAACTAATATACTGATTATGATAAAATGAAATTTACGAATTAATTAAAGAAGATGAGGACATTAATATGCCGATTAAAGTAAAACAGAATTTACCAGCAAGAGATATTTTAGAAAATGAAAATATATTTGTTATGACGGAGAACCGTGCGATGACTCAGGATATCCGTCCGCTGAGAGTTCTGGTATTGAATCTGATGCCTACGAAAATTGTCACAGAGACCCAGATTCTCAGAAAGTTATCCAATACACCACTACAGATTGAGGTTGAGTTTCTGCAGACAGCTACATATAAATCCCAACATACGGATGTCAGCCATATGGAAGAGTTTTATAAAACTTTTGAAGAGATTAAGGACCATTATTTCGACGGGTTGATTATTACCGGGGCACCTCTTGATTTTGTTGATTATGAGGATGTGAATTATTGGGACGAAGTATGTATGATTATGGAATGGTCAAAGAAGCATGTGCACTGTACGTTCCATTTGTGCTGGGGAGCATATGCAGGGCTGTATTATCATTATGGTATCAGAAAGAGAGACCGCATACCTAAATTATCAGGAATATACAGTCACAGAATTTTAAATAGAAAGTCTCCTTTATTCCGGGGATTTGATGATATCTTTTATGCTCCACATTCCAGAGCAACAGAGATTACAAAAGAACAGATATTAGAGTGTCCAAAGCTGGAACTCATGGCAGAGTCCGAGGAAGCAGGTGTAGCGATTGTAAAATCAGAGGATAGCAGACAGTTATTTGTTTTCTGTCATTCAGAATATGATGCAGATACATTGAAGTTAGAATATGAAAGGGATGCGGAAAAAGGAATGAATCCGCAGGTTCCTGTGAATTATTTTCCGGGAGATGACCCTTCAAAACAACCGGTTGTTAATTGGAGAGCAGCAGGGCAGCTCCTTTGGACTAACTGGATAAACTATTATGTTTATCAGACAACCCCGTATGATATCAATGAGGTAGAAAACGAGAGCTGAGGGTAATAACAGTTTTGGAGGCGAAAGATGATTAAGATTATTGCAGACAGTACGAGTGATTTATCAGATGACATTTTAAAAAGATATGATATTGATGTGCTGCCATTATACATACATTTAGGAGAAAATGAATATAAAGATAAACTTGAGATAAAATCAGAAGATATATATGAATGGTCAGATAAGAATAACGCTACACCAAAAACGTCAGCACCATCTATAGAGGATGTGGTAAAGGCAATCAAACCATATGCGGACCAGGGTGATGATGTCATTATGTTTGCAATTTCAGAGGATATGTCTACAACTGCAAATGTTATGAGGCTGGCAGCAGCGGAGATTGATTATGAAGAGCATGTTTATGTGATTGACTCGGCAAACTTATCTACAGGTATTGGACATTTGGTAATCGAAGCGGCGATTATGGTTCGAAAACAAATGTCTGCAAAAGAAATTGTTAGCTCTATTGAAGCTTTAAAGCCATATGTAAGGGCAAGTTTTGTGGTAGATACTTTAACATATTTACATAGAGGAGGCAGATGTTCATCTACCGCAGCATTAGTGGGAAGCCTTCTCAAACTAAAACCACGCATTGTCGTAAACAGCGGCAGAATGGAAGCAGACAAAAAATATCGCGGCAATTTGAAAAAAGTCATTCTTCAGTATGTAAAAGATTTGGAAAAAGAGTTAATGCATGCAAAAAAGGACAGAGTGTTTATAACACATTCCGGATGTGATAGAGAAATCGTAGAAAGTGTAAAAGAATATTTAGAAGGACTTGGACATTTTCATTCGATTATAGAGACAAGAGCAGGCAGTGTGATTTCCAGTCATTGTGGACCTGGAACATTAGGTGTTTTGTTTATTACCGGAGGAGATTCTTTTGGTCCTTATGATAAACAGTTCGATTTTAACAATAATGGTGTAATGGAAGAGGAAGAAAAAGCTGCAGAGGCGGCATATATCAGACATCTTGTTGAAAAAGAAAAGGACGGGGAGAATGAGGAGGTATCAGATTGACGACAAACAAGAATAAAAAGTATAACCATATAATAATCAGCTTTGCCACGATGTTGATTGTAATGTGTCTTGTATTTATTGCAATGCTATTAAAGGCGGCAACGGAAAGAAGTTTTTTAGTTGTGTTTGTAGTAGCGTTCGCAGTCGCAATTGCAATTATATTTTTTACGGCAAAGGATATGCTGAGATAATTAGCCATAATAGGATTGAATAAAAGTGAACAACGTTTAAAATTTTACAGTTGAGATAATCATATACAGGAAAATCTTGTATATTTTGCCTATAACATTTATTTCATAAAAGTAGTAAAATTATATAGGGAAAGAAAATATTTACATAATATATAGAAATAGAGGTGTTATAAATTGTTTAAAATTGGAGACTATATTGTTCATGGAAGAAATGGTGTTTGTAAAGTGGTAGATATTACCCATATTGATATATCCGGAGCAGATAAAAATCAACTATATTATACATTAGTTCCAATGAAATCGGAGGAAAGTAAGATTTTTTATCCGGTTGACAGCAACAGAGTTGTTATGCGGGCAGTTGTCTCTGAGAAAGAAGCAAAGGATATTGTATCAGGAATAAAAGATATTGAACCGATGTGGATTGACAATGACAGACAACGTGAAGAAAAGTACAAAGAGGCAATCAGTGCCTGTGACTGTCAGCAGTTAATTTGTATTATTAAAACATTATATGCCAGAAATGAAGAGAGAATCGCACAGGGAAAACGAATAACTTATGTAGATGACAGATATTTAAAAGAAGCACAACAAAATCTGCACGATGAATTTTCGATTGCGTTAGGGATAGAGCCATCGGAAGTAGAAAAATATATTACAGAGTATATAAAGAATGCTTAGACAATGAATACGAGAAGATTTTAAAAAAGTTTTGTTGTATTAGTTGTACTATATACTAAGAGTAAAACAGCCGCGAAATTTAAAGAACAAATTTCTAAGGCTGTTTTTTTCTTAATATGCTTTGTTTGTTAGTTGTCGAATTGTGCTTGCCAAGATGATAAACATTGAATTATAATGTGGAGTGTGAGATAAAATAAAAGTAATTAACGTTATATTTATATACAGGTTATGCATATAACATAGAGAAGAATAAGGAGGATGCAAAATGTTTTGTAAAAAATGTGGAAAGTACATTCAGCCGGAAGAGAAGATATGTCCTTATTGTGGAGAGGCAGTAGAGCAGATAAAGGAAGATTTGGGAGAAACGAAAATTATCGGAGACATAGACAGTGAAGAGAAATTAGTTGAGATTCCTGAAGAAATTGAATTTGTGGAAGAAGAATCATTTGATTTTCCTGAAGATATGAGTTCAGAAGAATTCGAATTTGAAGATGAAGAAGAGATGGCAGAGGAAGATGAGTTCTATGACGAGGATGAAGATGATTTTGTTGCAGGAAAGGCAGCTATAACCAATCAAAATAAAAAAATGAATATTATTGCGATTGCAGTTTCAGCAGGTATTATTATCATTATTGTGATTGCAGCTGTTGTACTATCAATGACCTTTGGAAGTCCTAATGAAGAGGAAACTACAACTGAGGAAACTACGACAATTGAAGAAACCACAACAATGGATGATGATGACGATGAAGAAGATGTAACAGATGAACCGGTTACAGTGGCTCCTCAGACTACGGCTGCAGAGACAAAAGCTCCTGAAACAGAACCACCAACCACGAAGAAAAAGAAACCGGTAACTACAAAACCGACAGAAGCACCAACAGATGCTCCGACAGAACCGCCTACAGAAGCACCAACCGAACCTCCAACAGAACCACAGGGAGATGCGGCGGATGACGGATTTGAAGAGTAAAGAGGCATTTATGGAAATAAAGCAAAATGTAAGTAAATATTTTATTCAATTACTGAAATCAACAATACAGAATCAAATACCAGCTGAGAAGCCGGATGATGTAGAGTGGCGGGATGTTTTAAATCTCGCCGCTTATCATAAGGTGGATGAGATGGTTTTTTGTGCTGTGGAAAAGTTGAAAAAAAAGCCGAATAAAGAGATATTGGACAAGATGTATCATCTGCATGAGAAAAATCAGCTCGTAGATGCAATACAGCAGGCAGAGGCTGAAACAATTATCAGTAAAATTACAGCCAGAGGAATTGATATACTTCCATTGAAGGGATATGTATTAAAATCATTATATCCGGATTCCAATTACAGACAGATGGGTGATTTGGATTATCTGGCTGAGGAAGAGGATATTGATGAAATAGGAAAAGTTTTGATTGAAATGGGATATGATGCTGATGATATAGGTTCAGAAGACAGCCATGATGTTTATTCTAAAAAACCTTATTTGGAGGTAGAAGTTCATAGAAGACTGCTTCCGCCTACAGAAGAAAACCACTGGCATACGGATGACATATGGAATAGACTGAAAAGAAATTCAAAAAATGAACATATTATGGAAATGAGTCCGGAAGATTTCTATTTATATCATCTTTTGCATTTCGAAAAGCATTACTCTATGGATGGATGTGGAATACGTTCTATAATAGATCAATATTATCTGATGCAGTGCTTGGGGGACAAGCTGGATTGGAATTATATTAATGAAATGTTGTCAAAAATGAATTATATAGAATTTGAAGGTATGAGTAAAGGTCTGGCTCAGGCATGGTTTAGTGATGGAATTATGAAAGAGGAGTGGAAAGCCCCTGCAGAGTTTATTATCCATAGTGGAGCATTTGGCACATTTGAGCAGTATCAGAAGTGGGTAATGGAAAGATATAGAAGAGAAGAAGGGATTCAGACGAAGACCGGATTCTTTTTCAGACGGATGTTTATGGAGCGGGAAAGGATGGAATTCAGTTACCCGATATTAAAAAAACATAGGTGGCTGCTTCCGTTTCTTTGGGTACATAGACTGTTTAAAGCAGTGCTATTCCGAAGAGGCAGAGTGACGAGAGAGTTGAAATCATTAAAAAAGTAAAGTGTAACCATACAATAGAAATAAAAACACAATTTTCCATTTAAAAAATTTAAGTTTTTGTGTATAATTATTACGTAACTTTTAAAATGAATTAGGACATAATGGGACGGTTCGTTCATTGTGAATATATTAGAACAGGAGAGAAAAAATGGATAACAAAAAACAATTTAAACCATTTATTCCTGCGGGTAAAGTATTACCGGAGTTTACAATTACTTCTGTTATCATCGGTATTATACTTGCAGTCATATTTGGTGCCGCCAATGCTTATCTTGGGTTAAGAGTTGGCATGACAGTTTCAGCTTCGATTCCGGCTGCTGTTATATCCATGGGAGTTATCCGTGTTATTTTGAGAAAAGATTCTATCTTAGAAAATAATATGGTACAGACAATTGGATCAGCAGGCGAGTCTTTGGCAGCGGGAGCTATTTTTACACTGCCGGCATTGTTTATGTGGGCAGTTGAGAAACCGGATGTATTTTCAAAGCCATCATTTATTGTTATTGCTTTAGTAGCATTATGTGGTGGAATATTAGGTGTTCTCTTTATGGTACCTCTTCGTACGGCATTGATTGTTGAGGAACACGGAGTTCTGCCATATCCGGAAGGAACAGCCTGTGCAGAAGTGCTTTTAGCAGGCGAAGAAGGTGGAAGTAAGTCAAAGGTTGTATTTTCCGGTTTAGGAATTGCAGCAATATATAAATTTATTGCTGATGGACTCTGCTTATTTCCTAGTGAAGTTGTATTTTCTTCAAAAAGTAAAATGTTTACATCCAGTGTAGGTATGGATGTATTACCGGCATTGGCGGGTGTAGGATATATCTGTGGTCCGAAGATTGCCAGTTATATGTTTTCCGGTGGTGTGTTGTCATATTTAGTATTGATGCCGGCCATCGCATTTTTTGGAGGAGACAGTTTGTCAGTGGTAACTGATGCAGCAGGAAAAGCGTTAGCTTTTAATCAGCTGGAACCAGGGCAGATTTGGGGAAATTATATTCGATATATTGGTGCCGGTGCTGTTGCAGCAGGTGGTATCATTAGTTTGATTAAGACATTTCCTACAATGATTAGAACTTTTAAAAATGCAATTAAAGGATTTGGACATAAAGGAGAAGATAATAGGACGTCTCGTGATTTACCTCTTCCGATAGTGCTGGGAGGCATTGCAGTGTTGGCAATTGCAATGTGGTTGATTCCTGGTATTCCTGTCAGCATCAGTGGCGCAATTATCATTATTGTATTCGGATTCTTCTTTGCTACAGTATCCTCCCGTATGGTAGGTATTGTAGGAAGCAGTAATAATCCGGTATCAGGAATGGCGATAGCAACATTAATTATTACTACAATTGTTTTAAAACTGGCAGGCGGCTCAGAAGCTGAAATTATGACTGCGGCAATTGTAATTGGTACAATCATTTGTATTATTGCAGCTATGGCAGGAGATACATCTCAGGATCTTAAGACCGGTTATATTGTAGGTGCTACCCCTATGAAACAGCAGATAGGAGAGTTGATTGGTGCGGTTGCATCAGCTTTTGCAATCGGAGGAGTTATGTATCTGTTAAACAGTGCATGGCAGTTTGGTTCAGAACAGATACCGGCACCGCAGGCATCCCTTATGAAAATGGTTGTAGAGGGAGTCGTTGGTGATAGTATGCCATGGACATTAATTTTCATTGGAGTGTTTATTGCAATAGTAGCTGAAATATTAAAAGTTCCGGTTCTTGCTTTTGCGATTGGTTTATATCTCCCAATTTATTTAAGTGCTCCGATTATGATAGGTGGTTCCGTAAAATGGCTGATAGAACGTAAAAAATATCGCAATGAGAAGGAAAAGAAACATTGTACAGAGATGGGCACATTGTATTCAGCAGGTATGATTGCAGGAGAAGGTATTGTAGGTATACTGCTGGCACTTGTTGCGGTGTTTAACTGGAAGATAAACCTTTCCGGAGTTTATGGAGGAGACGGGAATTTTGCAGGAAGCCTTACATCAATAGGAAACTGGATAGGACTTGTTGTTTTTGCTATATTAGTATCAACAATATTCTTTGTCTGCAGAAGGAAAAAAACTACTGCAACAGAAGTACAGGATATAGATAACGAATAAACATTGATTTAATAACCCTGGATAGGATATAATAATTCTATTCAGGGTTTTTACGTGTTAAAAAATATAAAGGAAAGAGGACTGAATTTGAAAAGAAGTAATAATTATTTGGATAATATTCCAAAGACTAATAAAAAGTGGAAAATAACAAAAGAGGGTATGGTGGAAATTACAGTTGAAAATAAAGGCTTTTTTCATAAGATTGCCCAGAAGTTTTATAAAAAGCCCAGATACAGTTTTATCAAATTAGACGAATTTGGGAGCTGCGTATGGAGACAGATTGATGGAGAGAAAACGGTTTATGAAATCGGACAGATTTTAAAAACAAAGCATGAAAAGGCAGCAGAGCAGTTATATGAGAGACTGACAAAATTTATAGGAATTTTAGAGCATAATAATTATATTATCTTTGTAAAAAAGTAAAATAACATTGATATTTGAAAGGAGATAGAAATGGGAGTATTAGATGGAAGAAAACCGGAAAAGGTATTTCAGTTTTTTGAGGAGATTGCGGGGATTCCCCATGGTTCGGGAAATATAAAAGAAATTAGTGATTATCTGGTGGATTTCGCAAAGAATAGAAATTTAAAATACCGTCAGGATGAAAAGTTTAATGTAATTATATGGAAAGACGGAACATCAGGATATGAAGATTCGGATGCAGTTATCATTCAGGGACATATGGATATGGTTGCAGTGAAAACAGCAGACTCTCAGAAAGATATGGAAAAGGAGGGACTGGAACTTCAGGTTGATGGAGATATTTTAAGTGCAAAAGATACATCTTTAGGTGGTGATAATGGTATTGCTGTAGCTTATGAATTGGCATTGCTGGACAGCGATGATATAGCACATCCTCCGATTGAGGCAGTATTTACAGTGGATGAGGAAATCGGACTGCTTGGGGCGAACTATCTGGATGCATCAGATTTAAAAGGAAAAAAATTATTGAATATAGATTCTGAGGATGAGGGGGTTTTTACAGTAAGCTGTGCGGGTGGTGCAACAGTGGAATGTGTACTTCCATTTCGGACAGAACCGATTAATGCTCAGATTATTGAGATTAAGATGGATGGTTTTGCAGGCGGACATTCCGGTGTTGAGATTAACAAAGGGCGTGCCAATGCAAACTGCGCATTAGGACGTGTACTTTTAAATGTTTTCCAAAATGTGGGTATGCGTATTATGGCAGTCAATGGTGGTGAAAAAGACAATGCCATTGCAAAAATCAGTGAGGCGGCAATTGCTGTGAATCCAGAGTCTGTTGATAAGGCGAAAGAAATTATTGAAAAGACGTTTGCAGAGATTTGTGAAGAGTATAAAACAACGGACCCTAATGCAAAAATTCAACTGAACGTAACAGAGGAAGGACTGTCAGAGGCACTCTCAGGTCCGGCAACACTGGCTGTAATTATCTCTTTAGTAAACATGCCAAATGGTATCCAGAGAATGAATCCGGAAATGCCGGAGATGGTACAGACATCATTGAATTTAGGAATATTAAGAACAAATGGAAATTCAGTTTCATTATCTTATGCGGTTAGAAGTTCTAAAGACAGCGAAAAATATTATCTGATTGAGAAGCTTCGTTCAATGACAGAGATTTTTGGCGGAGAAGTAAAGGTATCAGGAGAATATCCGGGATGGGAATATAAAGCAGATTCTAAACTTCGGGATGTAGCAGTGAGTGCATATAAGATATTGTATAATGAGGAGCCTGTGGTAGAAGGAATTCATGCAGGGCTGGAATGCGGACTGTTTGCAGATAAAATTGAAGGATTGGATGCAGTTTCCTTTGGTCCGGATATGAGAAATGTTCATACAACAGAGGAGATATTAAGTATATCTTCAACAGAGAGAACGTGGAAGTTGTTATTGAAGATTTTAGAGATGTTGAAGTAGATAAGGACAAAGTTCTCAAGTCGTTTGTACTTGAAAGGTTAGGTACGAAGAATGAATTGGTCAAAATTAAAAAGTGATATAAAGCAGATAGCGATTCCCATAATCGCTATTTCTTTATATATTTTGCTGGGAAATTTAATAATGGGCAAAATATGCCCTATGAGAATGTTATTTGGGATTCCATGTCCCGGATGTGGGACAACCAGAGCATTTTTATTCCTGATACAGGGGAAGTTTTCAGAGGCAGCAATCAGTAATCCTTTATGGATTTATATTATTGTGTCAGGGACAATATTTTTGCTCAATAGATATTTTGTCACATCGACAAGTGTTTCAGAAAGTATTACAAAAATACTGAAGATATTCATTGTAGTTGCGGTTACATTGTGTATCGTTTATTACATATATCGTATGATTTATTGGTTTCCGGACAAAGCACCAATGGTTTATGATCCTGAAAATCTGTTAGAACGGTTAGGGATTTTAGGAAAATAGAAACGAACCAGAGCAATGTGACACAATATTTGTATTTACAACTGTCTTGTCAGATGTAAAAACATATGCTATAATCCCATACAATACTTTGTTTCAAAAGAACATTGGAACTTCTAACCGAGACATGAGGAGGCAGATATGGATAAAGTTCAGAAAATAATGGAACTAAAAAAAGAGAAAGATGTAGTCATAATGGCACATTATTATGTAGATGGACAGGTACAGGCATTGGCAGATCATGTAGGTGATTCTTTTGCATTAAGTAAACTCGCTACTACAGTGACAAATAAAAACATATTATTTTGTGGTGTAAAGTTTATGGGAGAGAGTGCTAAGATATTAAATCCCCAAAAAACAGTAATTATGCCGGATATTACAGCAGACTGCCCAATGGCACATATGGTGGAAGTGGAAAAAATAAAACAGGTACGCAAGATGTTTCCTGATGTGGCAGTTGTATGTTATGTAAACTCAACAGCAGAGATTAAATCTTATTCTGATGTATGTGTAACATCTTCAAATGCGATTAAAGTGGTAAAAGCATTACCGAATAAAGACATCTTTTTTATACCGGATAATAACTTGGCACAGTATGTTGCAAAACAGGTTCCGGAGAAACATTTTATTTTTAATGATGGATTTTGCCCAATACATAAAGAGATAACGAAGCAGCACATATTAGATGCGAAGGGAAAACATCCGGGAGCACCGGTTCTTACACATCCTGAGTGCATACAGGAAGTTCTGGAGGTTTCAGATTTTATTGGAAGTACTTCTGAAATTATTGATTTTGCAACGAAGTCTGACGAGAAAGAATTTTTGATTGCTACAGAAACAGGAGTATTTTATGAACTTCAACAGAAGAACCCGGATAAGGTATTCTATTCTGTAAAAGGAGACCAGATATGCCCGGATATGAAGAAAATTACGTTAGACAATGTATTGGCAGCTCTGGAAAACTTTGAGCCGGAAGTAATTATGGAAGAAGATATGATAGAAAAAGCAAATGCACCATTGGTACAAATGCTGGAACTTGCAAAATAAGAGGGCATAAAAAACAGTTAAGTATGATATACATTAATAATTGTTGATAGTTCATACTGGAAATTGAGATTAGAATGAGAGCAGATATAGTTATCGTAGGGAGTGGATGTGCAGGATTATACTGTGCATTAAACTTACCAAAAGACAAAAAAATATTTATTATTACCAAAGATATAGTAGAACATAGTGACTCTTATCTGGCACAAGGTGGTATGTGTATGTTAAGAGACGAGGATGATTTTGACAGTTATTTTTATGATACCATGAAGGCAGGGCATTTTGAGAATGATACGGCAGCTGTGGAAACTATGATAAAGTCTTCTCCGGATGTTGTGAAAGATTTGCTGGAATTTGGCGTGGAGTTTGCGAGAGATGAAGAAGGTAACCTTGCTTTTACGAAAGAAGGAGCGCATGCCAGAAAGCGAATTCTTTATCATAAAGATGTTACCGGAAAAGAAATTACGAGCCATCTATATGAAGAATGTAAACAGCGTGACAATATTATCATAAAAGAACATTGGACTATGGTTGATATTATATGTAAAGAGGAAAATACATGTTATGGTATCGTCGTGAAAAAAGATGATGACACAGTGGATACCATTATGGCAGATTATACGGTTCTGGCAAGTGGAGGGATTGGAGGAATCTACAGATATTCAACCAATTACCGTCACTTGACAGGGGATGCCATTGCTGTGGCCATCAGACATGATATTGACTTAAAAGATATTGACTATGTGCAGATACACCCAACCACCTTTTACTCAGAAAAAGAAGAGGACAGGAGTTTTCTGATTTCCGAATCAGTCAGAGGTGAGGGAGCGCAGTTGTTTAATAAAAACCGTCATCGGTTTACTGATGAATTACTGCCAAGAGATATATTGACTCATAACATCAAGAAGCAGATGAAAAAAGATGATATGAATCACGTATGGCTTTCGATGAGACCAATAGAGCAGGAACAGCTGGATAAACATTTCCCTAATATAGTGAAACATTGTAAGGAGCATGGATATAATGTTCCAAAAGAAATGATTCCGGTAGTGCCTGCACAGCATTACTTTATGGGAGGAATTAAAGTAAACCTACAAAGTAAAACATCTATGGAGCGGTTATATGCTGTGGGAGAAACGGCATGTAATGGAGTTCATGGAAAAAACCGTCTTGCAAGTAACTCATTGCTGGAAAGTATGGTTTTTGCCAAAAGAGCCGCACTGGATATGACAGAACAGTTTGATAAAATTCAGATGGAAGAGATGAATGAAAGTCAGATTGAATTGAGTTTATATGATGATTTAGAACAATGGAACAGAGATAATAAAAAGATGATTTTAGATTTAATATATGAAAGCAGAAATAGTAGAGAAAGAAACGAGGAGGAGAAAGATGTTTGATCCGATAACATTAAAATTGACAGTAGACCCATTGATAGAGAGTGCGTTAAAGGAAGATGTGACAAGTGAGGATGTTACTACGAATTCCGTTATGCTGGAGAGAACTATGGGACAGGTAGATTTGATTTGTAAGGAAGACGGAGTAATATGCGGTCTTCAGGTTTTTGCCAGAGCATTTGAATTACTGGATGAGACGACAGAGATTAAGCTGTTCGTAAAGGATGGAGAGCAGGTAAAAGCCGGACAGTTAATGGGAACTGTGACAGGCGATATCCGTGTATTGTTAGTGGGAGAAAGAACAGGGCTTAATTATTTACAGAGAATGAGCGGTATTGCCAGCTATACAAATTCTATTGCGAAGTTGTTGGAGGGCAGTAAGGTAAAATTATTAGATACAAGAAAGACGACACCAAACAATAGGATTTTTGAAAAATATGCAGTGAGAGTTGGCGGAGGAAATAACCATAGATATAACCTGACGGATGGAGTTCTATTAAAAGACAATCATATTGGTGCAGCAGGTGGTGTGAAACAGGCGATAGATATGGCGAAAGAGTATGCACCATTTGTACGAAAGATAGAAGTGGAAGTAGAAAATCTTGATATGATAAAAGAGGCTGTAGAAGCAGGTGCAGATATTATTATGTTAGATAATATGGAACATGATGTGATGAAAGAGGCTGTAGAAATTATTGCAGGAAGAGCTGAGATTGAAATATCAGGAAATGTAACGAGAGAAAATATATCAAAACTAATAGATTTAGGAGTGGATTATATTTCCAGCGGAGCATTAACACATTCTGCGCCGATTATGGATATTTCACTGAAAAATCTGCATAGAATTTAGGAACTCATTAGGAGGAACAGATGAGCGGAGAAAAAAGAAGGGAAAATTTGTTGAAAATTCTACAGGAAAGCAATGAACCGGTATCCGGAACAAAGTTAGCTGAAAAATTTCAGGTAAGCAGACAGGTTGTTGTACAGGATATTGCTTTACTTCGTGCGTCGAATCATGACATCGTATCTACACACAAGGGATATGTGTTGGAGGATAAAGGTTTTATATCACGTGTGTTTAAGGTAAAGCACAGCGAAGAAAAAATGTTGGATGAACTGAACCTGATTGTAGATTGTGGCGGAAAGGTAGAGGATGTGTTTGTTTATCATAAGCTATATAATGTAGTGAGAGTCCCTATGAATATTAAATCCAGAATAGATGCGAAAAAATATGTGGAGAGTATTCAGGGAGGAGTTTCCGTTCCGTTGGAGCAGATTACATCAGAGTATCATTATCACACAGTGATTGCAGATTCAGAGGAGACACTGGATATTATACAGCAGGAACTACAGAATAAAGGATATCTGGTGGCGTTAAGAGACTATGAACCGGTGGACTTTTGGGGAGAAGAAAATAAAGAGTAGCAAGTAAAAGTAGCTAACACAATCTATAGAGATTATGATATACTAATAAAGAATATTGATTTACGTTAAGGAGGAAGGATAAAGAAATGAAAAAATTATTATCAATCATGTTGTCATTGGTAATGGTAATGACAGTACTTACAGGCTGCGGTGATAAAAAAGCAGAAAACAGTTCTTTCTTTAAAGAAGCTGCTAAAATGCAGGAAATTAAGACAGGAACAGCAGATATGGAGTTTCGTTTTAACGCGAAAGGAACAGGCATATCTAAGGACAAGGAAATTCCAAAACAGTTAAAAAATGGAGATAATGTAGCACTTAATGTGAAAGTGGAGACTACTGCAGAGTCAGAGACAAAGCAGGCGATAAAGATATCTGCACAGTATGGAATGACAGAATATGCAGAAGTTACTACTATTGTAATTGATGGTACGAAGTTATATGTAAATGTTGGAGCATTAACAGATTTTATCAAGTCGGTTGATGAGACTATAGGAAAACAGGTTGAAACAGTATTCGGTCAGCTGGGTGCCGGCAGATATATTTCATTAGACCTGAAACAGGTATGTCAGGCTTTGAATATTGAAATGCCGGACATGAGTAAGTCTACAGAGGAGTTGCAGAATCTTACATTAAAGGTAATGGAGAACCTCGATAAATCATTTGCAGATATTCAGGGAAAAGATGGAGATGATTATACATTGACAGTTGGCAGCGATAATGCTGACAAAGTGGCAGCAGATTTGGTTAAGTTCTGCGAGGACGGTTCATTAAAAGAAGTATATACAGCACTTATGGATTGGTATGTAAATATATTTGGTGCTGACACAGAAATGGGCAAACAGTTTGCTGAAATGAAGAAGGACAGTACAGCACAATTAGATGAGGCTGTTAAAGAAGTAAAAGAGAATAAAGATAGTATTGTTAGTACATTGAAAGATGCAAAAGTGAATGTCGTAGCAAAACTGAATGTAACAGGTGACGAAGGCGAGAGAGTGTGCAAATTATCTGTTGATTCAGGAGAAATTAAAGATACAGATAGCGATATAACAGGAAGCGTTTCATTTACATCAAACTTAAAAGAAGGAAAAGCTTCTATTAAGGAATTGGTTCCGACAGAAGGTGTCGTAGATATTACTGCTATGGTAAATATGATGTTGAGCCAGTTCGGTGCGGCAGCAGGAGCACAGGGAACAGGACTTTATTAAAAATTCCGGTTTGTTGAGGTGGTTTGAGTATAAAAGGATACACTTGGAAACTGAATTTCAT